>NZ_JAGGQS010000014.1:0-54100 GCF_018613175.1 Bacillus sp. ISL-47
CGATCGAGGACTTAACCAAGTAATTGGTGATACTCGGCAACTTCTTCATTCATTATCTAGTTTTGAGGGAACGAAAATTTAAAATTTCCTCTTGAAAAATCATAAAAAGACGGTATAATAATACTTGTCTTTGAAAAATAGTCTGGTGGCGAAAGCGAGAAGGTCACACCCGTTCCCATACCGAACACGGAAGTTAAGCTTCTCAGCGCCGATGGTAGTTGGGGGCTGTCCCCCTGTGAGAGTAGGACGCTGCCGGGCTGTTTCTTTATACCACTATTCCGCAGTAGCTCAGTGGTAGAGCATTCGGCTGTTAACCGAACGGTCGCAGGTTCGAATCCTGCCTGCGGAGCCATTTTCATAAAGACCTTATTGGGACTTATGAGCTGTTGCTTCCATAGCTCAGCAGGTAGAGCACTTCCATGGTAAGGAAGAGGTCACCGGTTCGAGCCCGGTTGGAAGCTCTCTTAGAAAAAAACAACTAGATTTACTAGGCCCCTTGGTCAAGCGGTTAAGACACCGCCCTTTCACGGCGGTAACACGGGTTCGAATCCCGTAGGGGTCACCATTTTGGAGGATTAGCTCAGCTGGGAGAGCATCTGCCTTACAAGCAGAGGGTCGGCGGTTCGATCCCGTCATCCTCCACCATCTAACTTGCCGGTGTAGCTCAATTGGTAGAGCAACTGACTTGTAATCAGTAGGTTGGGGGTTCAAGTCCTCTCGCCGGCACCATGCTACTAACTTCCTTGATTAACTTCAGCGGAAGCATGCGAAAAATCCCGAAGGGATTTTGAGCAGTTATAAAGGTTCTAGCACTATATAATATACGGAGGGGTAGCGAAGTGGCTAAACGCGGCGGACTGTAAATCCGCTCCTTCGGGTTCGGCAGTTCGAATCTGCCCCCCTCCACCATTTATTTTTAATAAAAACAACAAAAACTGGACAAGCTATGAATGTCCTTTTTATTTTGTTAATTATTGGGCTATAGCCAAGCGGTAAGGCACCGGACTTTGACTCCGTCACTCGCAGGTTCGAATCCTGCTAGCCCAGCCATTTTTATGAGCCATTAGCTCAGTCGGTAGATTAGCTCAGTCGGTAGAGGATTGCGAAAGTTTGCAGCATCGAAGCAAATCTTCAGCGAATAGCAAGCTGTAGCAATCTGCGACAAAAACCGAAGGGTTTTGGAGCACCTCTGCAAACTCAGTTTAGGCAACAACTTATTTCCGAGCCATTAGCTCAGTCGGTAGAGCATCTGACTTTTAATCAGAGGGTCGAAGGTTCGAGTCCTTCATGGCTCATTTTTAATCATAACATAGACCTTGGGAATCGATTCCTGAAGGTCATATTTTTGAATTTGCGGAAGTAGTTCAGTGGTAGAACATCACCTTGCCAAGGTGGGGGTCGCGGGTTCGAATCCCGTCTTCCGCTCCACGAATGGGGCCTTAGCTCAGCTGGGAGAGCGCCTGCTTTGCACGCAGGAGGTCAGCGGTTCGATCCCGCTAGGCTCCACCATCATACATATAGTAAATCCTTAAGCCTACTTGGTTTAAGGATTTTTTGTTTATAACTTTGATATATAACTATTCGATAGGCTTACTTGATCAAGCAGCTAGAACCCATTAGCACCGGGGGAAGTGGCGCATAAAATCCAAAAGTGGCACGTAAATCAGTCAAAGTGGTTCATATGTTTAAAAAGTGACGCATAAACAGCTGAAAGTGATTCATAAATTAGAAAAGTGATTCATAAGTGAAAATTTAAGAAAGAATTGCTGGATTTTAATAGGGGATGATCCATTGTTCTGAAAGAATCAAGCATGCTGTCATAGCTTATTCTCGATTTTCAGTGTATTATGTGTAATTTTCAGCAGTTCGTTCGTTAAATTTCATGGTTTATTTGCTTGTTTCTCTGATTTGTTCGCAATGTTCACTATTAAACTGTACAAACGGAGTGAGGTGCAATATAAAATGCTCTCCCAAATACTTTTTCTCTTTCCTTGTTAACCGCATATATATACACGATTTTGTCGAGTTGAGTCATGTGTTTGAAAGCGGTTAAAATAATAGTATGAAGGGAAAGGGAGGACACAGATTATGAAAAGACAGAAATTATCGATAATTGGAATGCCTATGGATTTGGGTCAGATGCGACGCGGTGTGGATATGGGGCCCAGCGCCATTCGATACGCTGGCGTGAATGAGCGATTAAAGAGTTTATTTGAAGAAATCCATGATCAGGGTGATATTGCAATTGGAAGACCGGAAGTACAGGTAGATCCGGAATCTAATCTCAGAAACTTGGATTTAATAGCTGAAAAGACAGAAAAGTTGTCCGAAGAAGTAGATAAGGCTATAGAGGCGGGATCATTTCCATTGGTGCTTGGCGGTGACCACAGCATTGCCATTGGAACATTGGCTGGTGTATCCAAGCATTACAAGAATCTAGGGGTTATCTGGTATGATGCCCATGGTGATTTAAATACTGCGGAAACGTCGCCATCCGGAAACATTCATGGGATGCCTCTTGCAGTCAGCCTTGGAATCGGCCATTCACTATTAACGAATGTCGGCGGATATGGGCCAAAGGTTAAGCCGGAGAACATTGTCATTATTGGTGCGAGATCTTTGGATGAAGGCGAAAGAGAGCTAATTAAAGAAAAAGGCATTAAAGTTTATACAATGCATGAAATTGATCGACTCGGTATGACAAAGGTTATGGAAGAGTCTATTACATATTTAAAAGAGCGCAATACGGATGGCGTCCACCTGTCATTGGATCTTGATGGGCTGGATCCGCATGATGCACCAGGGGTTGGGACACCGGTAATTGGCGGAATCAGCTACCGTGAAAGCCACCTTGCAATGGAAATGCTCGCGGAGGCTCAAATTATCACATCGGCAGAATTTGTGGAAGTAAACCCAATTCTGGATGATAAAAATAAAACAGCTACTGTAGCAGTAGCGCTTATGGGTTCATTGTTTGGAGAGAAGCTTCTTTAAGGGCAGCATAAAAAATGAGCAGAACCGATATGAGTTCTGCTCATTTTTTTGATGTGAGTATATAGTATTTATTTAGAAGTCGATCGAGTTTAATGCTAGTTTCTACTACCCGGTGGTTAGTAAATGAAGTAACTGCTGCTAACTGTACCATTTCCGACCGGCAATCCTCAATATCTTTTAATAAGTCATTGACACACACCGAAACCAACCCTTTTCCATAATTTTAGTACTTTTATACCCCTTATAAAAATTTTTTAAACCAGAATAAGTAAATATTTGTTAATATAGAAAATGAATGTTTTTTATAAAAAAATGAAACCTTTTCCGCTATCGATTCGTAATATCGATTAGCCGCAGTGGAGCGGAGGTAAAAAAATGGAGACAGTCGTAAAGAAAAGGATTAAGCAAGTATTAAAAGGCGACCAGGATGCTTATGCAGAAGTAGTTGAAATATATAAAGATAAGGTTTTTCAAATTTGTTACAGAATGCTGGGTAACAGGCATGAAGCGGAAGATATTGCACAAGAAGCCTTTTTAAGGGCCTATGTGAATATCAGCAGCTTTAATATTGAATTGAAGTTTTCTACTTGGCTATATCGGATTGCCACTAATCTCTGTATAGACAGAATTAGGAAAAAGAAGCCGGATTATTATCTGGATGCAGAGGTCGCAGGAACTGATGGGCTTAATATGTATTCTCAAATTGCTTCGGATACAAGGCTGCCAGAAGACGATGTGGAAAGCTTGGAGCTGCAGGAGACGATTCAAAGGGAGATATCCAAGCTTCCTGAAAAGTACCGATCGGTTATTGTACTGAAGTATATTGAAGAGTTATCGTTAAATGAGATCAGTGAAACGCTGGATCTTCCTTTGGGAACTGTAAAAACTAGGATTCACCGGGGCCGGGAAGCACTTAGAAATCAATTACGATATGTTTAGTAAAGAGGGTGAGAACTTTGAAATGTCCAGCAGAAATTGTTCTTTTTATGCATGAGTATTTAGATGAAGAGATCTCAGCCGAACATGAAAAGGAATTAAGGGCACATCTGCAAAGCTGCGAAGAGTGCCAAAATCATTTCCATGAATTGAAAAAGACGATAGCTTTAGTCCAAAGCACTTCACATATACAGGCACCAGATAATTTTACAGCAAATGTTATGGCGAAACTTCCTAAGGAAAAGCGCAAGGTTGGTGTTCAGCGCTGGTTTAGGCAGCACCCGCTTTTAACCGCAGCATCCCTATTTCTTGTATTAATGATGGGCAGCCTCATTTCTTCCTGGGATCAGGACCACCAGTTATCAGTTTCTAAACAGCCAAACCTGGTGGTGCAAAATGATAAGGTTATCGTTCCAGAAGGTGAAGTTGTAAAAGGCGATGTCGTTGTGAAAAATGGAAATTTGGAAATTCAAGGTCAAGTAGAAGGAAATGTTACCGTCATTAATGGGGAACAGTATATGGCTTCAGCAGGAAAGGTAACGGGAGAAATAGAAGAGGTTAATGCGATTTTTGAATGGATATGGTACCACATTAAAAAGGCATCAAAGGAAATTGTGAGTGTCTTTGATAATGATGAAGCCGAGAAAGAAAAATAGTAAATAAAAGAAATGAATCCCTGCTCTAGAGCAGGGATTCTTAATATATCACCGCAATAAATTTTCCAGCTGTTTGCGTGGCCGCAAAATTGGAATTAGGTTTAAATATGATATAATATGAAAGTTACATATATAAACCATAGCTTGAACTTAAAGCTTATTGCTTTTGAAATATATATTTGGAGGAAGGACAATGTCGTTTGCAGATTTCTCTATTTTGAAATTGTTGGCTAATACAATAGACATTCTCCTTGTTTGGTACGTCATCTATAAACTCATAATGATTGTCAAAGGAACGAAGGCTGTCCAATTGCTAAAAGGTATATTTGTCATTATCCTTGTTAAAGTGGCAAGCGACAAGTTCCACCTGCAAACGTTAGGATGGATGATGGAACAAGTGCTTCTTTGGGGATTTCTTGCCGTTATTATTATTTTCCAGCCGGAGTTGAGAAGAGCGCTGGAGCAATTGGGAAGAGGGCGATTCTTCTCGAGGAGCGGAAATCAGGAGGAGGAAGACCAGGAGAAACTGGTGGAATCTATTGCCAAAGCGGTAGATTACATGGCTAAACGCCGAATTGGCGCACTTATTTCGGTTGAACGGGAAACTGGGATGGGGGATTATATTGAAACGGGCATACAGCTTGATTCGAAAATCTCATCTGAGCTTCTCATTAATATATTTATTCCGAACACCCCGCTGCATGATGGAGCTGTCATCATTCAAAAAAACTGTGTTGCTGCTGCAGCCTGTTACTTGCCGCTGTCGGAGAGCCCCTTTATCTCAAAAGAGCTTGGCACCAGACATCGGGCGGCCTTGGGTATAAGTGAAGTAACCGACAGCATTACAATTGTTGTTTCTGAGGAAACGGGAAGTGTTTCTTTAACAAAGAATGGTGAGCTGCACCGTGATTTAAAATCGGATGCTTTTAAAGATATGCTTTCGAATGAGATGCTGGCTCAATATAAAATAAAGCAGACTTCTTCAGGTCGTTGGAACTGGAGGGGGAAAAAGAATGGATAAGTTCATTGATAAACTGGTCGATACCCGCTGGTTTATGAAAGTAGTTGCCTTGATATTGGCGCTCTTTCTATTTGACTCTGTATACGATGCAGATAAAGAGTTAAAGGATGTAAATGTTCCAGGTGAAAAGGACTCCGAGGTCATTGCAGATGTACCGGTGAAAAGTTATTATGATACCGAAAATCTGGTGGTAACAGGTATTCCGGATACAGTCGATTTGACTATCACAGGACCAAAAAGCCACCTGCAGCCGGCTAAAACACAAAGAAACTTTGAAGTCTATGTGGATTTATCGGATGCAGAAGTAGGAAACGAAAGAGTTGAAATAAAAATTAGGGATATCTCCGACAAGCTAAAAGTTACAATTGAGCCACAATATGCAAATGTCACCATACATGAGAAAGTGACACAGGAGTTTAGAGTGGAAGCAGAATTTAATAAAAGCCTGCTTGGCGAAGGGTATACATCCGAAGCAGCGGCTGCAGAACCCAATACAGTCAAAATTACCGGATCCAAAGAGGTTATTAATCGAATCAGCTTTGTTAAAGCAACCCTTGATTTAAAAGGGCCAATTACAGAGACAATAACAGAGGAAGCAACGGTAAGGGTTTTGGACCGTGAGATGAATAAACTTGATGTCATTGTGGAACCTCAAGTGATTCGGGTAACCGTACCAGTCCGGCAGTTAAGCAAAACGGTTCCTATTACAATCGTCCGGAAAGGGAATTTGCAAAATGGAGTTACCATTAATTCTATTGAACTTGATGTAAAAGAGGCTGCGATAACCGGACGTGAAGATGTTCTAAATGAGACTGAAAGTGTAAGAGTGGAAGTGGATGTAAGCCGGATACAAGAAGATACTGTGCTGACTGTCCCGGTTATCATTCCGGATGGCCTTTCAGGATCTGATCCGAAAACGGTAAAGGCTAATGTAGATGTAAGTGTAACGGAAGATGCAGAAGAAGAGGAAACTGCAGAAGAACCGGCAGAACAAACACAAGGACAGACAACAGAAGAAACGAAAACATTTTCAAATCTCCCAATTAATTTAGTTGGGTTATCCAAAGAGTTTGAGGCTGTCCTTAAAAATCCTGCTTCCGGAAGGACAAGTATAACCGTTTCCGGAAAGAACAGTGTGGTTCAGGAGCTGAGTGCCAGCGATCTTAGTGTTTATCTGGATTTAGCCGGCCTAGGAGAAGGGGACCATGAAGTCAATATAAATGTCGACGCGCCTGCTGAGGTAGATTCGAAGCCTGCGGCTGGGAAAGCGTTAATCTCTATCACGCAAAAAGAAGAGGCTTAATTATAGAGTATTTTTAATAGTAAGAAGGAGCGATTACGAAAATGGGTAAATATTTCGGTACAGATGGAGTACGCGGAGTTGCAAATAGTGAATTAACACCGGAACTGGCATTTAAATTGGGCCGTTTCGGAGGATACGTATTAACGAAAGACCATGACCGTCCGAAAGTATTAATCGGTCGTGACACCCGTATATCCGGCCATATGCTGGAAGGTGCACTTGTAGCAGGACTATTATCAATTGGCGCAGAAGTGATGCGCCTCGGTGTTATTTCCACTCCGGGAGTTGCATATTTAACAAAAGCGCTTGGTGCTGAAGCTGGGGTTATGATATCTGCATCCCATAATCCGGTTGAAGATAACGGAATTAAATTCTTTGGTCCAGACGGATTCAAGCTTTCAGATGATCAGGAAGCAGAGATTGAGGGATTAATGGATATGGAGGAAGACCAGCTGCCAAGACCAGTCGGAGGAAATCTCGGACAGGTTAATGATTATTTTGAAGGCGGACAGAAATACCTTCAATATTTAAAGCAGACCGTAGACGAGGATTTCTCAGGCATACATATTGCTTTGGATTGTGCACATGGTGCAACGTCACCGCTTGCTACGCACTTGTTTGCTGATCTTGATGCAGACTTATCCATGATGGGAGCTTCTCCTAACGGATTAAATATTAATGCAGGGGTTGGATCTACACATCCTGAAGCGCTAGCTGCATTTGTTAAGGAAAAAGAAGCAGATGTAGGTCTGGCTTTTGATGGAGACGGCGACCGTTTGATTGCGATTGATGAAAATGGCGATATTGTAGATGGTGACCAGATCATGTATATCTGCGGAAAATACATGAAAGAGCAAGGAAGACTTAAACAAAACACAGTGGTATCTACTGTGATGAGCAATCTTGGCTTCTATAAAGGGCTGGAAGCTAACGGTGTCGAAAGTGTTCAGACTGCTGTAGGAGACCGCTATGTTGTGGAAGAAATGAAGAAGAACGGCTACAACCTTGGCGGAGAACAGTCAGGACATATCATTTTCCTGGACTACATCACAACTGGAGATGGACTTTTGACAGGTCTTCAGCTTGTTAACATTATGAAAGTAACCAAGAAGCCATTATCTGAGCTTGCGAAAGAAATGCAGAAATTCCCGCAAAAGCTTGTAAACATCCGTGTAACAGACAAGCATCATGTAACAGATAATGAAAAAGTGAAAGAAATTATTTCACAGGTCGAAGAAGAAATGAACGGCAACGGCCGGATTCTTGTCCGTCCTTCCGGTACAGAACCGCTTGTACGTGTAATGGCAGAAGCGCCAACAGGTGAACTATGTGTGTCTTATGTAGAACGCATTGCTGCTGTTGTAGAGAGAGAAATGGGATTAAAAGAATAAGACATACATATATGCATAAGGGAACTCATTAACCCCCTTATGCATATTTTTAATATATGGAAGTTTACAGTGGCCAGCAGCGGGGAATACCCAACTGTGCGGCTTGGGTGCTTCCTGTATTTATCTATTGACGGATTGTTTCAGTATGATGTATGATAGTCCTGTTTTTGAATTAAAAATACAAAAATTTTTTTATTCAAGTAGAGGAAGGTGGGCAGAAAAATTTCACATTTAAAAGCGCCTGAACTGATCCTGGACGAAAAGGATTAGTTGACGAGGAGGAGGTTTATCGAATGATCGGCGGATGCCTCCCGGTTGAAAGCACAACCGACAATTTCTTCTTTAAAACATTTAGGCAACTGAATGGACAAAGAGAAGGGAATGCTAAAACTAAAAACGTTCATCCTAAGAGGCTTTAATGCCCCTTAGAGGGCGAATATAAAAAACAGAGATAAGGGGCAAGACTGCCCCGAAAAGGCTTCTTGCCCCTTCATTATTAGGAGGAAAAGAAGTATGTGTGGTATCGTTGGTTATATTGGAAATCAGGATTCGAAAGAAATTTTATTAAAAGGCTTGGAAAAGCTTGAATATAGAGGATATGATTCAGCTGGTATTGCGGTTATGAATGATAATGGCGTTCAGGTTTTCAAAGAAAAAGGCCGTATTGCGGATCTTCGCAATATTGTAGATGAAGATGTGATGGCTAACACGGGAATTGGACACACTCGCTGGGCGACTCATGGAGTGCCAAGCACTGTAAATGCTCACCCTCATCAAAGTAATTCCGGACGCTTCACGCTTGTTCATAATGGCGTAATTGAGAACTATGACATCTTAAAGCGCGAATATTTGCAGGGAGTTGCACTTAAAAGTGATACAGATACGGAAATCATCGTTCAACTGATCGATTTATTCGTGAACGAAGGATTAACTACTGAAGAAGCGTTCCGCAAAACGCTGACACTTTTAAAAGGCTCATATGCGATCGCCCTTTTGGATGCAGAAAACAATGAAACGATTTTTGTGGCGAAAAACAAAAGTCCCCTTCTGGTTGGATTAGGCGAAACATTCAATGTTGTCGCTTCTGATGCAATGGCGATGCTTCAAGTTACAGATCAATATGTTGAACTGATGGACAAAGAAGTCGTTATTGTTACAAAAGAAGAAGTTAAGATTCAGACGTTGAATGGCGAGGAAATCAGCCGTGATCCTTATACTGCTGAATTGGATGCAAGCGATATTGAAAAAGGAACATATCCTCACTACATGCTAAAAGAAATCGATGAGCAGCCTTTAGTGATGCGCAAAATCATCCAGAAATATCAAGATGATAATGGAGAGCTGACAATCGACCAGGAAATCGTTGAGGCAATGAACGATGCTGACCGCATTTATATCATTGCGGCAGGTACTTCTTATCATGCAGGACTGGTTGGAAAGCAATTCATTGAAAAAATCGCGGAAATTCCAGTTGAAGTTCACATTTCAAGTGAGTTTGGCTACAATATGCCATTGCTTTCAGAAAAGCCGCTATTTATCTTTATCTCTCAAAGCGGTGAAACAGCAGACAGCCGTGCTGTGCTTGTAAATGTAAAGGAAATGGGCCATAAGGCGTTAACGATTACAAACGTTCCAGGTTCAACACTATCCCGTGAAGCAGACTACACTTTATTGCTTCATGCAGGTCCTGAAATTGCCGTAGCGTCTACAAAGGCTTATACAGCCCAGATTGCTGTATTATCCATCCTTGCAGAAGTAACAGCGAAGAGCCGCGGTTTAGAACTGGGCTTCAACCTTGTTCAGGAGCTTGGCATTGTAGCAAATGCAATGGAAGTTCTATGTGACTCAAAGGAAGAGTTTGAAGACATTGCAAGCAAATTCCTTTCAACTACACGCAATGCGTTCTTCATTGGCCGCGGAATTGACTTCTATGTTGGTCTAGAAGGCGCGCTTAAGCTGAAAGAGATTTCTTATATTCAAGCTGAAGGCTTTGCAGGCGGAGAATTGAAGCATGGAACAATCGCTTTAATCGAGAACGGTACGCCGATCATTGCCCTGGCAACTCAAGAAAGTGTGAACTTAAGCATTCGCGGCAACGTTAAAGAGGTTGTTGCCCGCGGAGCAAACCCTTGCATCATTTCCATGAAAGGGCTGGAAACGGAAGAAGACAGTTTCATCATCCCGGAAGTGAACGGGTTATTAACACCTCTTATCTCTGTAATACCATTACAATTAATTTCTTATTTTGCTGCACTGCACCGTGAGTGTGACGTGGATAAACCGCGTAACCTGGCTAAGTCGGTTACAGTAGAGTAGGCTAAATAAAATCATAAAAACGAATTCATTTTACATTTAAAAAAACTGTTCCTTAAGGAGCAGTTTTTTTAATTGAAATAATTATGGGATACAGAATAGAAGGTCATGATTAATGGTTAAGCTGCGCCGCTCTATAACATTGCAGCTTAATAGAGCAAACAAAATAGAAATCGGGTCGAACTAAAAAAATTCTAAACCTTGCCTTTCAAAATCTTCATATCTCTCAAAAAGCTGAAAGCAGTGTCTGAAACAGAGTTATATAATTTCTTAAAGGATAAAGAATAATATTTTGAGAAACAATAACTTTGTCATTAATGCTGCGACAAAGTTAAGTATCAACTTTGTTGAGTTTGAGGGTATTGTACTTTAGGATAATCTAAGTACTATATTTCTGAAAGGAATGAGTGTAAATGGCTCAATCTAATATAAAAGTAGCTGTTCAAAAGTTCGGTAATTTCCTTAGCTCTATGGTTATGCCGAATATTTCAGCTTTCATAGCCTGGGGGTTAATTACAGCATTATTTATACCAACTGGCTTTTTTCCAAATGAAAGCCTTGCCAAAATGGTGGGCCCAATGGTTACCTACTTGCTTCCAATTTTAATCGGGTATACCGGAGGCAAACTGGTTCATGAGCAGCGGGGCGCGGTTGTTGGTGCCATTGCGACAATGGGTGTTATTGCTGGTGCAGATATCCCTATGTTCCTGGGTGCGATGATTATCGGCCCGCTTGGCGGATGGGTGATCAAGAAGTTTGACCAGATGATGGAAGGGAAAGTCCGAGCTGGATTTGAAATGCTGGTCAATAATTTCTCAGCAGGGATTCTGGGGGCAATCCTCGCCATTCTTGCATTTTTGGGTGTTGGCCCTATCATTGACGCCTTTACAGAATGGCTTGTAGCTGGTGTTGATTGGCTGGTTGGAACTGGCCTGCTGCCGCTGACAAGCATCCTAATCGAGCCTGCAAAAGTTTTGTTCTTAAATAATGCGATCAACCATGGTGTTCTTTCGCCTATTGGTGTAGAACAGGTAAAACAAACGGGACAGTCTATTCTGTTTCTTCTTGAGGCAAATCCTGGCCCTGGTATTGGTGTCCTCCTTGCGTATATGTTTTTCGGCAAGGGAACATCCAAGAAATCAGCTCCTGGTGCCGGAATTATTCACTTTTTTGGCGGTATTCATGAGATTTATTTCCCATACATTCTTATGCGCCCAATGCTGTTTTTCGCCGTTATTCTTGGCGGAATGAGCGGTGTTTTCACATTGGTTCTGTTAGGCGGTGGATTATTCGCTCCATCATCACCAGGCAGTATTATCGCCATTACCGCGGTAACACCTCATCATACGAGTGCATATGTAGCTAACTTTGCTGGTGTTTTTGTAGCTGGAGCTGTTTCCTTCATCGCTTCTTCCTTCATTTTGAAAACAGGGAAGCAGGGTGAAGATGATATCGAAGCAGCGGCACAAAAAATGCAGGAAATGAAAGGAAAGAAAAGCTCAGTATCAAATGTATTTGCTGGAGATCAAGGAGCTCTGCCTGATCATGTTACCAAAATTATTTTTGCCTGTGATGCTGGAATGGGATCAAGTGCAATGGGAGCGTCTCTTCTCCGCAAAAAGGTGAAAGAAGCTGGAATGGATCTTGAGGTCACGAATACAGCAATCAGTAATCTGCCGGCAGATGCTCAGATTGTCATTACGCAGGAAGAATTGACTCCGAGAGCGCGGAATAAAGTACCTAATGCTTACCATATTTCTGTGGGTAACTTCCTTTCAAGTCCGGAGTACGATAAATTAATCAGTGAACTGCAGTTCCCGGCAAATTTTGAGCTTCATGAAATTGTTGAGGAAGCTGAGGAAAATGTTCCTGATAATCAAGATGAGGAATTAGCACATAAAGAAGACTTGCTGCGTCGGGAAAATATCTTTTTAAATCAGCAGTTTGCTAATAAAGAAGAGGCAATCCGCTTTACCGGCAGAGCACTTGTTAACGCTGGCTACGTAGATGAGAGCTATATTGAAGCGATGATTGAGCGTGATAACATTACTTCAACTTATATGGGAAATGATGTTGCAATACCTCATGGAACGGAAGAAGCAAAGAAAGCTGTCATTAAGTCAGGGTTCACTGTGGTACAGGTGCCAAATGGTGTTGACTTTGATGGTCAGAAAGTACGTTTGATTTTCGGTATCGCGGGAAAAGATGGTACACACCTTGAAATTTTATCCGGTATAGCTGTAACATGCTCAGATATGGAAAATATCGAAAAGATGGTTGAGGCTGATTCAGCACAGACTATTATCGATATCATTGGCAAAAAATAAATAGATTCAATTAATGAATAGAAAAGCGGTTTATTCGCTTTTCTATTCATTGTTTTCTTTACATCACTCAGAAATGAGATGATCTCATGTATATTACATCGAGGGAAAAAGCAATTATTGAATTAATAATTAAGACTTCAGGAAAACATACGGCTTTGTCCATTGCTTCTACTTTAAATGTCAGTGCCCGAACGATTCAGAGAGATTTAAAGGCTGTAGAAAAAACAATCCAGGAGTTTAGCCTTAAGCTTGTGAGAAACAATGATGAGGGCCTTGTGATTCAGGGGAAGAACGAGCATATATTCCGGCTGATTCAGCATATGATAAGCACCAATCCGATTGATCAGCCACCACAGGAACGGAAATTGCGTCTCCTCCTGGCTGTTATGGAGGAGGAGTTATATAAAACACAGGTTTTGGCAAGTCATCTAGAGATCAGCACGGCAACACTTGCCGCTTATTTGGATGAATTGGCTAAATGGCTGGGAAATTTTCAAATAAAGCTTATAAGAAAAAGAGGAGTCGGGGTAAAGCTTGAGGGGATAGAAGCAAACAAACGAAGAGCGCTTGTACATTATTTCCTTCAATATTTTAATGAAGAATTAATTGAAAAGATGTATTTGCTCGAAAAAGGTAGTCTTTCTGAGAAGAAAATCCTGCATTACTTTATTCCTGAAAATCTGCGTGCGGTGAGTGCATCGGTAAATTCAGCTTTTAATAGCGAACATGCCCGTTTTGCGGATAGCGGACATCTGGAAATCATTCTACATATTTATATCACAATGCAGAGAATAGAGTCTCGATTTTTTGTAAATAAGGATGTAATCCTTTCAGAGAGAGAAATTTCCGATGAGTACGCCATAATGAGACAAATTACAAGTGAACTGGAACATAAATTGGGGTTAACCTTCTCGGAAAAAGACATTCTAAATTTGGCACAGAATCTCAAAGGCACAAAACTGCGAGAGGCTGAGTCTGTCCCATATGATAGTATCGTTCTTGCACAGATGATAAAAAATGTAATTCATTCAGTTTCTAATCAGCTCCATCTGGATCTGACAAGGGATTTTTCCTTGTTTCAGGGCTTGCTTGCCCACATGGAACCAGCCTTATTCCGTATAAAGCAGAAATTGGCCTCTTTTAATCCGCTTAAAGAAGAAATCAAAAGGAAATATCCCATCCTTTTCATGGCTGTGAAAAATAGTGTGGAAGAGGAATTTAAGGAAATTGATCATTTTCCGGATGATGAGATAGCTTTCATGGTTCTGCATTTCGGATCTGCTTTGGTAATGCAAGAAGAGAACTTGGTCATAAGGGCACTGGTGATTTGCCCCACTGGTATTGGCACATCAAAAATGCTGATGAGCAGAATCAAAAAAGAAATAACAGAGATTGATGAAATTGACATTAAGTCGATTAAAGAGATTACAGAGGAGGTGGACCTGAGTATATATGACATTATTCTTTCCACTGTCCGTCTTCCCATTGTAAATGCTGAGTACATTTTAGTGAATCCGCTCTTAAGTGAAGAAAATATCCTGACAATAAAAACTTTTTTAAAGAACAACATCGAAAACCTTACAAAAGATAAGAAATATCAAAAAGGGGCAAAGCAGGATTTAAGTACTGCTGCAAATAAGAAAAAGATGGCCTTATCCGAAATGCTTAATGAGGTTAAAGATATTCAGCAGAGTATCGAGGCAATCCTTCATAACTTTCGGTTTTACCAAGTGGATAAGTGGAAAAGTCAGGAACAAATTCTGAAAAACATGATTATGAAAGCTGAGGCGGAAAACCTGCTGACAAATCCAGCAGTTATAATGGAAGCTCTCAAGGAGCGGGAACGAAAGGGTGGCCTCGGTATTCCTAACACCAATATCGCCCTTTTCCATACCAGGAATGAACACGTGCGGGAACTTATTTTCCAGATTTCCCATTTGCCAGACACTTGTCTTGTACAAGGGATGGATGGAAACGATGTAGCAATGAAGAACCTTCTGCTCATGCTGGCACCATCAGAATTAAGTATTAGAGAGCAGGAGATATTAAGTTTAATTAGTACAAATATAATTGAAACCGATGAGGCTATTCTGGTTTTTTCTTCAGCAAATGAAAAAATGATCTGTAAAAAGTTAGAAACTATATTTGTAGAGTATCTTCAATCGAATTTTAAAATAAGTCAATAAAGGAATGGTTGGATGAGACAAGCAGTGCATTTTGGAGCAGGCAATATCGGAAGGGGATTCATTGGTGCCCTTTTTTCCCAGTCAGGCTATAATGTTGTTTTTGTAGACATTGCTGATCAGGTTATTAATCAGTTAAATGAGGAAAAGCAGTATAAGGTTAAGCTTGCTGCCGATGAGCAGGAAACCATGACAATCGAAAACGTTTCCGGGCTAAATAACCTCAAGCAAGAAAAAGAAGTAATTGAAGCAATCAAGAATGCAGCATTTTTAACAACTGCGATTGGACCTAATATTCTTCCAAGAATTGCGCCGTTAATTGCAAAAGGACTAGCCGCAAGAATAGAGGAAGATAAAGGTGAAAAGCTATATGTTATTGCTTGTGAGAACCAAATATCAGCAACAGATTTGCTAAAAGGATATATAATGGAACACCTTGACAGTGAAACAAAAGAAAAGGTCCAGCATCAGGTCTCTTTCTTAAATTCAGCTGTTGACCGAATCGTTCCAATTCAAAATAATCAAGGATCACTGGATGTGTTGGTTGAGCCATATCATGAATGGGTTGTGGAAACAACGGAAGAGATTCCTCCTATTGAAGGAATGAAAATTGTCCCTGAACTTGCGCCTTTTATTGAAAGAAAATTGTTTACTGTGAATACAGGACATGCCGTTATCGCTTACCTCGGCTATCTTGAGAATAAGAAAACGATTGACCAAACGCTTGCTGATGAAGAGATTCGCAATCAGGTTCAGGCTACTTTGGGTGAGACCGGGGCATACTTAATTAAGCGTTATGATTTGGATCCTGAAGCACATCAGAAATACATTGATAAAATCATGTGCCGTTTCCAAAATGCCCATTTAAATGATGGTGTAACGAGAGTCGGTCGTTCACCATTGAGAAAACTTGGTCCTGATGACCGTTTGATCCGTCCGGCAGTTCAAGCTCAAAAAGCAGGCCTTTCCTCTGCCAACCTTGCAAAGGCAATAGCAGCAGCCTTAATGTTTGATTATGAGGGAGATGAAGAAGCAGTAAAACTGCAGGATATGATTGAAGAAAATGGAGTGGCGTATGTACTTCAAGAGGTTTGTCGTCTTGATAAATCAAGTTATCTTGCAAATGAAATTATCAGCCAATATCAATCCTTGAAAAAGTAATCGTTTATTAAAAAATTCTAAAAACCTCAGGCTTTCGAGTTCTCGTTAGCCTGAGGTTTTTTGGCCTGTTAATTTTACATGAATCATTAAAAGATTATAAAAGATGTTAAACATGATAATATTTTCGAAGCAAAAAGGCGATCATTTTGCAATGTGGATCGTTTTGAATATTTGAAATCAATCCTTTTATAATAGCTGGGCTCAAGCTCCGTTCCAGGACATCCTGCTTAAGCAGGATCAGTGACTCCTTTTCAATTGACTCTTCTAATTCCTCTATTTTTTGATCCATGATTTTAATCAATTTCCCGGCAGATATCTCTTCATCTACCGGTTCCCTGAACATCTCATATAGCTCGTCCGTGATAAAGGGGATCGTTGATTGCTTTGCCAGCAGGTCTGTTTTTTCCGCGAGGGATCGGCACAGAAGGTTCAGGTCCAAAGGCACATTGAAAAATAAAAATAAATGAGAGTATATATGCATGAAGCCTTTAATGCAATAGATTAAATCGTATTTTGTATGTTTGACAGTCTCTCCATATAACTGATCTAACATTGATAGGGTTATATCATCTATTAATTGGTCAAAGTGGCGCCCTTTTGATAGTAGTTCTTCATTGAATGTATGCGCTTGTTCTTTAATAAAGATCTTTGCAAAGTCTGAATGCTTCTGAAAGGAGTGGAATGTAGTGTAAAAAAACTTGTTTAAAAGTTCTTTACCTGTAATATTCGGATTTTTGACTACGTGGTCAACGTCTGAAACGAATTGCATCATGAAATGATCAATCAATGCCATAATCAATTCATCTTTTGATTTAAATGATAAGTAAAAAGCTCCTTTGGAAATACCGGAGTGCTCAGTGATCTGCTGTACAGAGGTAGCTTCAAATCCTTGCTTGGCAAAGAGTTCTAAAGCGCTTTCCATTATTAATTGTTTTTTGCTCATGTAATGCTGTCACTCCTTTTTGATTGACAAATGACCAATCGGTCATTATTATATGTAATTGAGTCTAACAAGTCAATTAGGGGTAGGTGCACGAGTGAAAGGTTTAGTCAATTTTGTCCTGCAGAATAAACTTGCAGTCTGGCTGTTAACAATTATTATCACGGTATCTGGAATCTATTCGGGTACACGGATGAATATGGAGACCATACCGGATGTCTCAATCCCTTACTTAATGGTAATGGACGTATATCCGGGGGCCACTCCTGAAAAAGTGATGGAAGATGTGTCCATCCCAATAGAAAAAACCGTGGAAAGCCTTGAAGATGTTAAATCAGTTTACTCAAATTCATATTCTAACATGTCAAATATCCAAGTGGAATATGAATATGGTATTGATATGGACGAAGCCAAGCGTGCTCTCCAATCAGCCCTCGATACAGTGGAGCTGCCGGAAGGAGCACAGGAGCCGACCATCACTGCCATCAGCATGAATATGATGCCAGTTGCTGCGCTGAGTGTAAGCAGCAAATCGGAGGATATTGTTGAGTTAACGTCAACAGTAGAGGACATCATCCTGCCGAAACTGGAAAAAATTGACGGTGTGGCGTCTGCGACCATCACTGGTCAGCATGTGGAGGAAGTGCAGCTCACATACAATGAAAAAAGACTGGCTGAGCTAGGGCTGACCGAAGAGAAAGTAAAGGAAATGATCCAGGCAAGCAACATGGCAGTATCATTAGGACTTTACGAGTTTGAGGAAGGAGAACAGGCTGTCGCAGTAGACGGCAAATTCATGACCGAGGATGAATTAAAGAACATGCTCATCCCGGTAACGCCAACCGCTCAAAACCAATCACCTTTTGTGAAGCTAAGTGACATTGCCGAGATTGATACGGTCGGCAGAGTACAATCTGTCTCCCGGACAAATGGCGATGATGCCATTGCAATTCAAATAGTTAAAGAACAGCAGGCAAACACAGTTGAAGTCGTTAACAGTGTAAAGGAATTAGTCAAGGAAGAAAAGGAAAAGATCGAGGGTCTTGTCATAGATGTCTCGCTTGACCAGGGAGCGCCAATAGAAGAGTCTGTTTCAACCATGATTGAAAAAGCAGTGTTCGGCGGGCTGATTGCAGTCTTAATTATTTTGCTGTTCCTGCGTGATTTTAAATCAACGATTATTTCGATCGTATCGATTCCAGTTTCGATTTTCATGGCTTTGCTGCTGCTGAACTGGATGAATATTACCTTGAATATTATGACGCTTGGAGCCATTACGGTTGCCATCGGCCGTGTAATTGATGACTCTATCGTTGTGGTTGAAAATATTTACCGCCGCCTGCATTTAAAAGAAGAAAAACTAACAGGGCGTGCCCTTATTCGAGAAGCTACGATTGAGATGTTCAAGCCAATCCTCTCCTCTACTTTAGTTACGGTTGCCGTATTTGCACCGCTCATTTTTGTAGGAGGTATGGTCGGCGAGCTGTTTATGCCATTCGCTTTGACGATGACGTTTGCACTTGGCGCTTCACTGCTTGTGGCCATTACAATCGTTCCAGCGCTGTCTCACTTCTTGTTTAGAAAGAAATTGTACAGCGAAAAAACGGAAGGCAGCCATAAAGAAGCTGGAAAGCTATCAAAATGGTATAAAGGCATTCTTGAGAAGTCTCTTAATCATAAGATTATTACATCCATCATGGCGGTTGTATTGCTGGCGGGAAGCTTAGCTCTGACACCAATGATCGGATTCAGTTTTATGGGCAGTGAAGAAGATAAAGTAATGTATCTAACTTACACGCCTGAAGCCGGAGAACTTAAAGATGAAACGTTAAAGAACGTTGAAGCAGTAGAAGAAGAAATGCTTAAGCGTGATGATATTGACATCGTTCAAATATCTGTAACCGAAGAAGCGGATCAGATGGCTGCCATGATGGGCGGAGGAGCAGGCGGAGCCTTAATGTACCTGATCTTTGACCCTGAAATGGATAATTTCCCTGAAGTCCGTGAAGAAATAGAAGATTATGTGTTTAATATCGGGCAATCAGGTGAATGGAAGAGCCAGAACTTCTCATCTATGTCCGGTTCAACCAATGAAGTCAGCTACACATTATACAGTGAAGATTTAGATAAACTGAATGACTCTGTCAAAATGATAGAAGACGTATTGAAGGAAAATGAAGAATTGGAGGACGTTTCTTCAAGTGCAGAAGACGCCTTTGTTGAATATACCTTCAATGTGGAGCAGGATGAACTGCTGCAGTACGGTCTGACAGCCGGACAAATTGTCATGATGCTGAACCCGTCAAACACCAAGGATGTTCTGACAACGATTGAAAAAGACGGTGAGACGCTTGAAGTCATTGTCCAGCAGGAGCAGGCGGAACAGCCGAAATCCATTGATGATATCCTGGCAACACAGGTGACGACAGCGATGGGTACAACTATGCCTCTTTCCGAGCTTGTCACGGTGAAAGAAGGTACAACGCATAATACGCTTGCCCGCAGTAAAGGCGAGTACTACGCAACCGTGTCAGGTACGGTCAAAGGAGATGATATCTCAAAGGCTACTTCTAAAACTGATGAAGCGATTGATGAATTGGATCTGCCTAAAGGTGTAACAGTCGGAGTTGCGGGTGTTCAGGCCGATATGACGGAGACGTTCACACAGCTTGGCGCTGCAATGCTTGCAGCCATCGCGATTGTGTACTTCATTCTGGTCGTTACATTCCGTGAAGGAGTGGCGCCATTTGCAATTCTCTTCTCCCTTCCATTTGCCGTGATTGGTTCTTTCGTTGGCTTATTAATTGCCGGCGAAACCATTTCTGTATCGGTCATGATGGGATTATTAATGCTAATTGGTATTGTCGTAACCAATGCCATCGTTCTGGTGGACCGGATCATCCATATGGAACGTGACGGTCTGGTCATGAGGGAAGCGGTGCTGGAAGCGGGAGCAACCCGACTTCGCCCAATCCTGATGACAGCCATTGCGACAATTGGTGCATTAATTCCATTGGCCATCGGCTCTGGCGGTGGAGGGCTTATCTCCAAAGGCCTTGCGATTACCGTTATCGGCGGTCTGACAAGTTCGACGCTATTGACCCTTATCATTGTGCCAATCGTGTACGAAGTTTTATCTAAAATGTTTAAGAAAAATCGCAAAGAAATCGAAGAAAACTAAAAAGAAGCCCTGCAGGATAAATGAATGCTGCAAGGCTTCTCTATTTATTCAATTAAATTCCCCTAATAAACTCCCTCTTTTCTTTTACAAGATCCACTCTTGCAAACAGAAGTGCATACATAATAGTAAAAATAAGATACGACAAGCCAATAATAAGGCTAAGAGTCCTCGGGGCAAAAATCTCCAGCAGGAATCCTGCTGCACCCATGGAGATAGCCAAGGAAAGGTTTGAAACCATCTGCATTAAACCAAAAAAGGTTCCCTGTTTGGATCGGGGTATGAATTTCATCATGACCGTGTCCAGGCAGATGTTGCCAAGGCCGCCAGCAAAGGTGATCAGCACAACGGTGAAAAGTGCTGCATAAAAGCTTGGTG
The DNA here is from genome assembly GCF_018613175.1 of Bacillus sp. ISL-47. NCBI lineage: Bacteria > Bacillati > Bacillota > Bacilli > Caryophanales > Bacillaceae > Bacillus > Bacillus sp. ISL-47. The sequence continues at coordinate 20,782 of NZ_JAGGQS010000014.1, forward strand.
CGAGGCTTAATAAAATATGGCCAGTGCCTTCTAAAGCAATAAAGATGATCGCGAGTATCAGGATGCCCTTCTTGATCATATGAGAAAAGAATGAACTTAGAATAAGTCCAATCCCCAATGCGCCATACATAAACCCAACGCCCAATTCTCCCATATCAAAAACTTCCAGCCCATAAATGCTTACAAGAATATTGTCTATTCCATTGGCGAGCGGCATGGTCAGCATCATGATAAAAAAGGCAATTAGTGCAGAAGAGCCAAGTATAAGTCTCGCTGGCGAAATCGCAGCAGATGTTTTCGTTTTTTTTCTATTTTCCTCAGAGACAGCCGGGAAAACCATCCTGGAGATTAGATATGCTGATAACAAGAAGGTAAGGGCGTTAATCATGAAAGCAGCATTGTTTCCCAGAAAGTAGGAGAGGATTCCGCCGGTGCTTGATCCAATAATGAGGACGGCCCCGATCATGACTTGTTCAATCGCATTAACATATATGAGCCTATCTGATTTTACAAGGGCAGGTATCGCAGACATCCTGGCTGGTGAGTAGATGGCTTCTGCAGTTGAGATTAGGAACGCACATGCGTAAACCATCCATAAATCCCCTGCATCCCTTACGAAAAGCAGCCCCAGGACAACAGGCACTCTCAACAAGTCTGCTGCCACCAGAATGGCCTTTTTGGAAAAGCGGTCTGCGAGCATTCCGCCTATTGGGGCAATGAAGAAAAAAGGTGCCATGCGAATGGCGAATAACAGCCCAATCGCTACTCCGGAACCGGTTACGTGGTATAGCAGTGCAAGCAGCGCAACCTGTGTAAAACGATTTCCAATTCCATTAATGACACCAGCCCAAAAAAGCTTTTGATAATTTGCTTCCTGTTTCCATACAGTCCAATTTGTCATTTTTTCGGTACCTCTGCGAATGTTAATTCGATATATACCCTAATTTACTGATAGAAATATTTAATTAGATAAATATCTAATTAGATTATATTCGAATTAGATTATTTTCACAATCAAAAAAATTTACTTTTTTTATAGAGTTGAAACTTTATCTTTTGGATAATCGTAAAGATTATTAAGGAGGCGGGTTTGATGAAATTAATTTTCGAGTTTCTATTTCTATCAATTGTTATCTATTACAGCTATCATTACATCATTTTAATAACGAAAATGAAGAAGAAAACTGCCCTTATTCCTTTTGACAAGATTGACCTGAAAACAGTAAGGAAATTCCCCCAGAAATCTGCAGATGCCCCTGTTATCTCAAAAAATAAGCTGGGACTAACCATGTATGCTGTCATGCTGTTTTTTCTAATCGCTACGTTTATATTCGGAAAATATAATATGAAGTTCAGCTGGACATATCTCTATCTGCTTTTTATCCCTTTAATCAATGCCAAGGATCTTCTGAATGTATTTGCTGTCTTTGGTGACGGCTTTATAAGCGGAAGCAAGTTTGTTCCATGGAAAAAGGTGAAATCCTTTCATTTCAAAAAAATCGTTTTGAATCATAAATACTATGGATATTCTCAGGAAGTAAATGAAGGCTATGAACTGATCCTAAAAACAAAAATGACCAGCCACAGCCTAGTTGTAACGGAAGAGGAAATGAAGGAAAGGCTTGCAAGTATTTTCGAAGAGCATGTGAAAAAGGGATAAAGATTACTGCATTTATCCTCTGAGTTGATTGGAGCGCTCCGTTTCTGTCATGATGGGATTATTAATGTTAATCAGTATTGTGGTAACGAACGCCATCTTGCTTGTTGACCGTATTATTCATATGGAACGCGACGGGATGGTGATGCGGGAAGCGGTTCTCGAAGCCGGTGCAACTCGTCTTCGCCCCATCCTTATGACAGCCACTGCGACAATCGGTGCTTTGATCCCGCTGGCAATCGGCTAAGACGGTGGCGGTTTAATCTCAAAGGGCCTTGCGATTACGGTAATTGGAGGTTTAACAAGTTCAATGTTATTAACACTAATTATTGTACCGATCGTTTACGAAGTCCTATCCAAGATATTTAAGAAAAACCGTAAAGAAATTGATGAAAACTAAAAAGATAGCCCTGCAAGGATGAATAACTGCCTGCAGGGCTTTTTTATTTTTAACTGTGTTTTAGTTAATTCTTGATTTAGCCCCGTGTTGTTTGGAGTGGAATGCATGAGACTCCAGCTAGATAAGCGAATCAAAGGGAGACCACGAAGGCGCAGAGCGCCGAGGAGATCTTGAGACTGTCCGCGGCGAGTGCCTGCAGCGGAAATCAACACTCAAGCTTAACATAGCATTATTTTTAGTGCTTTTGATCAGATTAGTGTTGATCACTTACAGGACCTTTAAAGAGGTGGCAAACACAAGAGTAATAAACTAATAAATATAAAGCGACAAATGGAAAGATAATTATTTGGAAGCTTGAAGCCTATCTTTGAAGTAATCCAAACATCTTTTTGCAGTAAGTATCGGACCAGTTAAAATGGGAACAGAGGTATCGACTTGCCTGGCAACATGAGACATACTGTATTGGGATAAAACAATTACATCCACACTTTTTTCTAATTCCAGTATCATTTCTGATATTAAGCGATCATGCTCCTCCGTATTGCCTTTTTTCAATAATTGGAGTGCTATTTTATTCACTAAAGACTCAACATGGATGTTTGGTTTTTCTTTATATAAATAGTCTTGGAGAGCGAGGGGGGTAGCTTGTACGGTAGAAATTAACCCAATCCGATGATAAGCCAGTGCTTCATCCAGCATCGCTTCATCCGACCGAAATATCTTAGCATCGTATAAAGGCTGTAGGACGCCAGACAAATTATTAAATGCAGAACAAGTTAATTGGATCATATCTACATCGGAATCGATTGCCGAATCGAGCAAACGGGTGAAGCTTCTTATTATAGCCGGGGTTAGTTCACCTTGCTTTTCCAGCCTGTTTAATAAACCGGTATCCAGTAAGTGTATAATTTCTGCATCGGGGGCAACCTCGTTAAAAGCTTCTTCAATAGGCTGAATCGATTCTTTCATAGCGTGTACTAAAGCAACCTTCATTTTGCCAGCTCCTTTGTATATCTTCTAAGTGCCAATCAGGGCATTTACTCCTTTATCCTTTTTAATTTATTTCTATATGCATTTACTGACTCCTTGTTTTATTTAGCTAATTTCCTTTGTTTTTAAATTTATGCTTTCTGTGTTGATAGTGTAATACGTGAAAGAATGTAATTTAAAAGAAATCTTAAAATAGTATATTAATTTTTTTATTCTTCAGGCTATAAAGCCGTTCTCATGAACACCCTTTTTTCTTTTACAAGATCTACCCCAGCAAACAGAAAAGCGTACATGAAGGTAAATAGGATATAAGCAAGACCTACGATTAAGCTCAGATTCCTCGGTGCGAAGATTTCCAATAGAAACCCGGCGGAGCCCATTGAGATAGCCAGGGAAAGATTTGAGAGCATCTGCATGAACCCAAAAAATGTTCCCTGCTTTGATTTGGGTATAAACTTCATCATGACTGTATCCAGGAAGATATTGCCAAGTCCTCCAGCGAAGGTAATGAACACTACGGTTAACAGAGCAAATGTAAAGCTTGGAGTAAGACTTAATAAAATATGTCCTGTTCCTTCCAGGGCAATGAAGATAATTACCAGTGTAATGAGGCCGCGTTTGATCATATGTGAAAAGATTGAGCTTAAAATAAGGCCAAGCCCCAATGCCCCATACATAAAGCCTACACCCAATTCTCCCATATCGAATACTTCAAGGCCGTAAATGCTCACAAGGATATTATCTATTCCATTGGCAATCGGCATCGTCAGCATAATGATGAAGAAAGCTATAAGTGCAGATGAACCCAATACCAGCCTTAAAGGTGAAAAAATAGGTGAAGATACTGTTTTTGGTTTCTTTTCTTTTTTAGCATAGACCGGAAAACATAGCTTGGAAATAAGGATGGCTGATAATAAAAATGTTACCCCATTTATCATAAATGCTGCCTGGTTTCCGAATACAAAAGATAGAATGCCTCCGGTACTTGATCCGATAATGAGGACAGACCCCGTCAAGATCTGTTCAATGGCATTAACGTATAAAAGCCTATCTGGTTTTACGAGAGCGGGAATGGAAGAAATTCTAGTCGGAGAGCAGATTGCTTCACCCATGGCGATGATGAATGAACTCGAATAAACAATCCATAGGTGCTCCGGTTCCCGGACAAAAAGTAATGCAAGAACAGCAGGTGCTCTGAGAAGGTCGATCGTTATGAGAGTCGCTTTTTTGGAGAATTGGTCAGCCAGCATCCCCCCTATTGGGGCCAAGAAAAGGAAAGGAACCATACGTATTGCAAACAGCAGCCCTATAGCTACCCCTGAACCTGTAACCTGATAAAGCAACGCAAGAAGCGCTACCTGTGTAAATCGGTTCCCTATTCCATTAATGACACCGGCCCAAAAAAGCATTTGATAATTTTTTTCTTTTTTCCATACAGTCCAGTTTGTCATTTCGGCATCCTCTCTATCAAAAATTAATTCGATGAATATCTAATTTAATAGCAAAAAAACGGCCATACTCATTGCTGGTGTATAAAGATTAGGTATATAGCTAATTAGATTATATTCAAATTAGTTATTTTCCACAATCCCCATTATCCTTTATGAACATCTTCTGTTTAACCGAGAGAAATATGGGGCAAACCATCAATAAGTCTTTCCTTAAATTTGGAGGTTTGAGTGTTTAGGAGTCTATATTTGCGCATTAAAAATTTTATTTGGCTGGTGCCTGCTATCTATACATTTGGCGCCTTTATCCTTTCAATCATCGTTTTTATTATCGATTTAAACTTTTCTAGTAAAATGCCCGATTTTTACTCGGCTGTTTTCCTTGTCGGTCTGGAGCTGGCAGAAACAATCCTCGGGACGATCGCTGGGTCCTTGCTGACCATGACAACCATAACCTTCTCGACGATTATGGTTGTTTTGACAACCTATTCTTCGCAGTTCTCTCCGCGCACGCTTCAAAATTTCATTCGTGATCCAATTACCATGCGCGTGCTGGGCATTTTTATTGGCGGTTTTGTTTATGCGATTTTTTCATTGTTATTTTTAAGAGAGGGTTCTGTGGGGAACCATGTTGCATCAGCAACCTTTGGCGTGCTTATTGCTTTTATTTGCTTAGCGTTCTTTGCCTATTTTATCCACCATGTTGCGACCTCTGTTCAGGTCAGTAAGCTGATTGAAAGGCTGGCCAAGGATTTACTGGATACCATTGAGGAAATCAGGGATAAGGTGGAGAAAAACAATAACATTTCCCTGCTGAAGGTCACTCCGATGGAACCTTTGAATCTTCCAGATATCTCAGAGGTGAAAAGCGAAAAGTTCGGTTATATCCAGCTAGTTGATACGGATATCTTGTATAAACAAGCCTGCGACCAGGGGATAACCATTGAGGTGAAGAAGTGTATAGGCCAGTTTGTGTCAGAAAAGAAAACATTGGCTGTTATCCATCATGATGGAGATTACAAAAATAGTTTTCTGCAGGCCATTACAATTGGCAAAGAAAGAACAACCATGCAGGATGTTGAGTTTGGGTTGCAGAAAATAGCTGAAATCGCCTTAAGGGCCATATCGCCTGGAATTAACGATCCCAATACAGCGATCGAATGTATTCGTTATCTGGGTGTTGGTTTATCTGAAGCCAGTAAGCTGGATGGCTCCTATTTGGTTTATTATAATGATGAAAATGAAGTGAAGGTTATACTGGAGCAAAAACCATTTAATGAAATTTTGCATACATCTCTTCATCAAATAGTCCATTATGGACGCAGTGATGTTTCTGTCATGGGAGCAATACTGGATGCCTTATTTGATGCAGCTGAGGATAATAATGAGGAGATAAAGAAACAAATCCTTCATTTTAGCGAGTATACAGCCGAAAAGATTGATAAAGATTCATTAACAGAAATGGATCTGGAATATCTGTTAGAAAAGAAGAAAAAGCTTGCTGAACTAATATTCAAGAGCTGATTGCGGGGCAATCGCCTTTATTAAGGGCAGTGATGAGAAAGGGGGTTTTAAAACCAGCCTTTGTTGGTAGTTATATAGTATAACAACCAGAAAGGATCATGAGATATGAAAGAAATCACTGTAACGATTGATTATGATGGAATGAAATATCAGACCAATATCATCACAAATAAAGAAGCCCGTGATGAGGAAATTATGAAACAGGCAGAAGACCAGGTCAGAAAACAATGGGCAGGATGAATCTGCGAAAGGATATATTAAAACCCCTTTATTAGCACAAATGTGTGGCAGATAAGGGGGTTTTTGTATATATTGATGAGGTTTCATAAGCTTTTAACGGAGCTTTTGATCCAACTTTGCCTGCAAAAATTCAATTCTATTTGGCAGGACAAATAAATACTCTATTAAACTTTCTAATAGCTCCATCAATAATGCAGCCATCTCTTGATCAATATCCTTCTCAAGGTCAAGCATTTGGTAAAAGGCGCTTCCCGGCTGAACCAGCTGGCTTAGAGCTTGTAGGGGCTTTGCTAAATCAACATGTTTTGGCAATTGTTCAAATTGCTTTGAAAGATTTTGCCCTTTGATTTCTTCACCGAGAAAGTTTTTAAGAATGCTTTCCAGGACCCGTTTTGACATGACTGCAGTAGCAACCGTATCTTTTGATTGGCTGACGTTTAAGGCGGATCGGTAAGCTCTTGTTAAATCAGCCGGTATATCTTGGATTTTCTCTAGATGAGTCAGAAGCTCTTTGGCAGAGTTGGGATCATAAATATAAAGGGCAGTTTCTTCGCTTGTTTGATCGGTTTGGTTAAGTATCATGATAAAGACTGACTCTTTTTTGCAGGCCGAACATACCCCGTGGGAAAGAATGCTTGACTTACTTGTATGGCTATAATTAGCTTTAATTGTAAAAAGGCTTGTTTTACCGCATTTCGGACACTCGCATTGAACGCTTGCGGGTATTTTTTTATAGCCGAATTGACTATGAGAAACAACTTGCGCAGGCAATACCCTTCTCATAATATCCCTCCGTATATCTTTTTAACGTCACTATACTTAAATTACCATTCCATTACATTTAAGTATAACTTTGAAAATAGTAAGGACAAGCCTGAAAAATCTGGAATTTAGTGGGGTTTAGTGATATAGGCATTAATGGTGAAGAAAAAAGGGAGCTGCTTTCAATTTAGAAAGCAGCTCCCATTCATATTAAATATCTACTCTTAAAGTACTTATCCTTTATAAGGGTTATCTCGATTCTCCCTTACATTGTCAAAGTCGTAAGCGTCTCTGCGGCGAACATCCACTTCATCGTTATAGCCGGATACAGTGCGGTCAGTAAAGTCATCTGCTGTTGTATCACCAAGGTTTTCACTTAGCGGCCGGTTTGAATCAAGATTGTCATCTGTCCAAAGACTGCTGCTGTTTCGAGTATTATCCTTAAAAGCATTGGTTCCGTGATCAAGCTCGCCAGGATTTAAAGGGTCAACATTTGTATAGGTTGTCCGATCTCCTTCAAGCGTTGTACGGTCAGTGCCGGTATAGCCGTCATTAAAGTCAGCAGATCTGGTTTCGGGATCTACTAGCACAAGGATTTTCCCTGACTTGACATCCGCTTCATAACGATGTGCTTCCTCTTCAGGAATGCCCATTCCAATAAGAGCACCGGCAATACCGCCTGCCCCAGCACCAACAGCAGCACCCGTTAATGTTGCAGCAATTGGTCCTGCGGCTACAATTGGCCCAATTCCAGGAATGGCTAATGCGCCAACACCTGCAAGCAGACCTGTCAACCCTCCAAGTACCCCGCCTGTAGCAGCTCCAGTGGCTAGTCCTTCTTCTGTTTTAGTTCCTGTTTCTTCTGTAACTGCGTCTACATCTTCTTGATTTTTACTGATTACCGAAATATCCTCAGGACGATATCCTTCAGATCTTAATTTTTCTACGGCTTGAATAGCTTCCTGCTCTGTATCATATGCGCCTACGATATGTTTGCTTGTTGCCATTGTTATCATCCTCCTTGTTTTTTGTTGCTTATCTATTGGTGTACATACCTTTTTACGAGCATCTATAAACCGGGTGGGTAAAATTACTAATAATTTATCCTTGACTAACGAGTTTGCTTGACCTCAAAAAGCTAAATGGTTAGTTTTATAATAGAATAGACTAGGAAGGTTGATTAAATTGAATAAAATCTATTACAGGGACCCATACATACAATCATTTAAAACGGAATTGCAGCATCAGGGAACAGATGGCCAGGGAAGGATTTTTGTGGTACTTAAGGAAACTGCTTTTTATCCCACTGGCGGAGGCCAGCCCCATGACCTGGGTACACTGAATGGAATAAAAGTGCTGGATGTTGAAGAGGCAGAAGGAGAAATCCGTCATTATTTAGAAAGGGAAATGGATGGTTCTGTCCTGGAAGTGTCAGGCGAAATAGAGTGGGAAAGGCGGTTTGACCATATGCAGCAGCATGCTGGCCAGCATATATTATCAGCTGCCCTTGAGGAGCTTTACGGGTATAAAACGGTCAGCTTTCATTTGGGGAAAGATTTATTAACGATTGACTTGGATATTGCCAGCCTTCCAGAACAGCATGCAGAGGAAGCTGAGAAATTGGCCAATACCATAATCCTTGAGAATCGGCCTATTGTAACAAAGTGGGTAACAGCTGAAGAAGCTGCGCATTTTCCTCTTCGCAAGCAGCTTTCAGTTAACGAAGATATTCGGCTGGTCATTATTCCCGAATACGACTATAACGGATGCGGTGGAACGCACCCCTCTTCTACTGGCCAAGTAGGCAGCATCAAAATATTGGGCTGGGAGCGGCAAAAGAAGAAAATACGATTGCAATTTATCTGCGGCAGCCGTGTACTTAAACAGTTTCAGCAAAGATACAGGATTACGAAAGAACTCAGCCAGCTGCTTAATGCCCCAGAACAGGACCTGCTTATGGCGGGAAAACGATTAATTAATAATGGAAAGGATCTCGAGAAGGAACTGGAAGAAGCAAAAGCTGCCCTTTTAGTCTATGAAGCAAAGGAAATGGCCAGCGATGCAGCTATAGCAGAGAATGGGAAGCTGATCAGTGGATACTATCAGGAGCGTTCCATTCAGGAATTACAAAAGCTTGCACGCCTTATTGCAGGGCAGTCAGAAAGTGCAGCCGTTATTTTGGTAAATGAGACGGTGGAAAAACTGCAATTTGTTTGTGCGAGGGGAACACTTTCTGAAATCAATATGAAGGACCTATCGGCAGCTCTCTTAAACAAGATTAATGGCAAAGGAGGCGGAAATCCGCATTTTGCACAAGGTGGCGGAGAGAAGCTAATGAGTGGAGAAGAACTGCTGGAACAAGCGCTGGAACTTGCAGGACAAAAGATTAATTAAGGCTGCTGAATTGATAAAATATTTAGAAAAGTATTGAAAAGTGATTGTAATAGAGCCGCTGTTGTATTACAATTTTGGTATGGGCCATGCATTATAATGAATGTTTATGTTGACCGCATAAACACCTCATATAGTATCCGGTTCTGCAGGAGGCAAGTTCATGTATCAGCAAAATACCGTTTATATTATCGGAGACAGCAAGACATCATTGAACAATCCTATCATGCAAAAATATAATGGTTTCTTTGTTGCACTTATAATCGATAGGGAAACAGATGAAATTGTAGATGCTGAATGTTCATCTACCATTAATTTAACCTCATTATTTATTAAATCTATATTTGTTGGCAAATCCATATTAGAAGTAGACAGGGTGATGGAAGAAATTGAAAACCGCTACTTCGGTTCCTCTCAAAAGGCCCTAATGGTTGCTTTTAAAAATGCCCATATAAAATACTCACAAATTATGAATAAATAGAGCTGCTTTTTCTGTTATCCGCAGATGAAATCCAGCTATCAGAGAAGAACTATCTTTCTCCGATAGCTGGATTTTTTCATTTTAAATTGGAACTGCAATATCTTAATTTGGAAGGCTATTGGAATAGTTTACAGAAAATATAAAATAATCTATAATATAGAAAAATACTATAATAATATAATATTTGGGGGATTCTGAATGAAGCTTTATCTATCAGTTGATATGGAAGGGATTACAGGGCTGGCAGACCACGCCCATGTTGATTCTTCTAAACATAATTATGAACGCGGCAGAGTGATCATGACCGATGAAGCAAATCATGTTGTCACTACTGCTTTTGAAGAAGGCTGCAGTGAGGTTATTGTGAATGACAGCCACTCCAAGATGAATAACCTCTTAATTGAAAGGATGCATCCTGAAACACAGCTAATTACCGGCGATGTTAAACCATATTCAATGGTCCAGGGATTGGATTCCAGCTTTGCAGGTGCGATGTTTGTAGGCTATCATGCACGCGCTTCCATGAAGGGGGTTATGTCCCACTCTATGATATTTGGCGTGAGGCATATGTACATAAATGACAAGGCTATTGGCGAGATGGGCTTCAATGCCTATGTGGCCGGCTACCACGGCGTTCCTGTTTTAATGGTGGCCGGGGATAACCAGGCGGCTTTTGAAGCAGAAGAATTAATTCCAAACGTCACAACTGCTGTTGTAAAAGAAACGATTTCCCGTTCAGCTGTAAAGTCGCTGACTCCGGCAAAAGCAGGGCAGCTTTTAGAAGAAAAAGCAGCAGAGGCTCTTAAAAAGAAAGACCTCGTCAAGCCTCTTGTTCCGCCAGATAACCCTGTATTAAGAATTGAATTTGCCAATTACGGCCAGGCTGAGTGGGCAGCTTTGATGCCTGGAGCAGAGATTGAAGAGAATACAACCATTGTCCGCTATCAGGCAAAAGACATCCTTGAAGCATACCAGGCAATGCTGGTGATGACTGAGCTGGCCATGAGAACTACATTCTGTTAGGAAGTGTAAATGAATGACTGGATACATAATTAAGCGACTTTTCGCCATGATGGTAACACTGTGGTTCATTATCACACTGACATTTTTCTTAATGCATTCTATTCCTGGCTCTCCTTTTAATGAAGAAAGGAATACGAGTGAAGCGGTTCAGCGAAACCTTGAGAAGTTCTACCATTTGGATGAACCGCTCTATGTCCAATACGGGATGTATTTGAAATCTGTTGTTACGTTTGATTTTGGCCCATCTATTAAAAAGTCATCCCAGACAGTCAATGAAATGCTGGGACGGGGATTCCCGGTTTCATTTGAGCTGGGTATAGTCACTCTCATCGTGGCCGTTTTCTCCGGGATTGCCCTGGGAATCATTGCAGCGCTCCGCCACAATGGCATTATTGATTATTTAGCGATGACGATTGCCGTACTGGGAATATCAGTACCAAACTTTGTGCTGGCCACGTTGTTAATTCAGCAGCTTGCGGTTAATTTGGCTATCCTTCCGGTGGCCACCTGGTCAAGTCCGAAACACATGATCTTGCCAACTCTGGCGCTCGCAACCGGACCAATGGCCATTATTGCCCGTCTGACACGCTCAAGCATGCTGGAGGTACTGACACAGGACTACATAAAGACAGCAAAAGCAAAGGGCCTATCTCCTGTTAAAATTGTTTTCAAACACGCATTAAGAAATGCCCTGCTGCCGGTTGTTACCGTTTTGGGATCATTGGCGGCAAGCATTTTGACAGGGACATTTGTTATTGAAAAGATCTTCGCCATTCCTGGAATGGGAAAGTATTTCGTTGAAAGCATCAATACGCGTGATTATCCGGTCATAATGGGAACGACCGTTTTTTACAGCACCATCTTAATAATGATGCTATTCCTCGTTGATATTGCGTACGGAGTTTTAGATCCAAGAATTAAGCTGCATAAAAAGGAGGGAAGCTAATGGAACTGCGCAAACAGCATGATAACCATAATCTTGCACCCGATATTCCGGATGATTGGTTTGTGCCCAAGGCCAAGGATCAGGATGAAGCGGAAGCAGTTGTAAGGCCAAGCCTTTCCTACTGGCAGGATGCCTGGCGCCGGCTATTGAAGAATAAGCTCGCAATGGCAGGATTATTCTTTCTCATAGCATTAGCTTTTATGGCCATATTCGGCCCAGCCATATCACCGCACAGTGTATCCGAGCAGTCCCTCGCCAATCAGAATTTGCCTCCATCTTCAAAATATTGGTTTGGCACCGATGAGCTGGGCCGTGATGTGTTCGCAAGAACCTGGTATGGGGCAAGAATTTCTTTGTTCGTCGGTATTGTAGCGGCGATGATTGACTTTGCAATTGGTGTCATATATGGCGGTATTGCCGGCTATAAAGGGGGCCGGACAGATAATGCCATGATGAGAATCGTTGAAATCCTTTATGGGCTTCCATACTTGCTTGTTGTTATATTAATCAGCGTTGTAATGGGACCTGGTTTATTTACAATCATATTTGCCCTCTCGGTAACGGGCTGGGTAGGCATGGCGCGGATTGTCCGCGGACAGGTTCTGCAAATTAAAAACTATGAATTTGTATTGGCATCCAAGACATTCGGAACAAAGACTTCCCGGATTATCAAGAAAAACCTGCTGCCAAATACAATGGGCCCAATCATCGTACAGATGACTCTTACAGTGCCGTCAGCCATCTTTGCAGAAGCGTTTCTGAGCTTCCTTGGTTTAGGCATTCAGCCTCCTTTTGCGAGCTGGGGATCAATGGCAAATGATGGTTTATCTACAATTCTATCAGGCCACTGGTGGCGCCTGTTCTTCCCGGCCTTTTTCATCTCCCTGACAATGTTTTCATTTAATGTGCTTGGGGACGGATTGCAGGATGCACTCGATCCGAAGTTAAGGAGGTAGCAGCATGGAGAAAGTACTGGAAGTAAAAGACTTGCATGTCACATTTACAACTTACGGAGGCGAGGTTAAGGCAGTAAGGGGAGTAACATTTGATCTTTTCAAAGGTGAAACACTGGCGATTGTCGGTGAATCAGGATGTGGAAAAAGCGTAACTTCCCAAAGCATTATGCGCCTGATTCCCTCTCCGCCCGGCAGAATAGCTGCAGGGGAAGTCTTGTTTAATGGACAGGATTTGACCAAATTAAAAGAATCGGAAATGAGAAATATTCGCGGTGCGGACATTTCTATGATATTCCAAGATCCTATGACGGCTCTAAATCCAACGATTACAATCGGAGAGCAAATTATCGAAGGGATTATGCAGCATGAAACGATTTCAAGGCAGGATGCCCGTAAAAAGGCACTGGAAATGCTTGATTTAGTCGGAATCCCTAATCCGCTTGAACGATTGAAGCATTATCCGCACCAATTCAGCGGAGGAATGAGGCAACGTATTGTCATTGCCATGGCCCTGGTCTGCGAGCCTGAAGTGCTGATTGCGGATGAACCAACTACAGCATTGGATGTAACCATCCAGGCACAGATACTGGATTTATTTAAAGATATCCAAAAGAAAACAGGGGTTTCCATCATAATTATCACCCATGACCTTGGGGTTGTTGCCCAGGTAGCTGACCGTATTGCCGTCATGTATGCCGGAAAAATTGTGGAAGCAGGGGAAAGAAGAGAAATCTTTTATAATCCTCAGCATCCATATACAAAAGGCTTATTAAATTCAGTACCACGGCTGGACCTGGATGGTGCTGACCTGGTGCCAATCGGGGGATCGCCCCCAGACTTGTTTTCACCGCCAGCGGGTTGCCCTTTTGCAGCACGATGCGATTTTGCGATGGAAGTCTGTGAGCGGGTCTACCCATATAAAACCCACCTGAGCCGGGAACACCATGTTGATTGCTGGCTCCAGGATGAGCGGGCACAGAAAATGCTTGCAGGTGTTAAATAGGTTTTTCCTTTCACGGTGTTTATTTTGTGCAGTGAAAGTTATTATTCTTTCAGCTGCCACTGGCAGCTGATATAGAAAGAAACAAATTTAATAGAGGGGGAAAAAGTATGAAAAAGTTTTTATCTCTTATGCTGGCGGCTGTATTGCTATTTGTAATGGCAGCTTGTACGGCAAACGAAAATGCCGGCAATGAAACCGATAGCAAGGATGGTGGCAAGAAAGAGGAAGAAAGCACTGAGAAAGTTCTTTATTTGAATAATGGCCAGGAGCCAACTTCATTTGACCCTCCAATTGGGTTTGACTCTGTTTCCTGGAGCGCGTTAAACAACTTAATGGAAGGTTTAACTCGTTTAGGCAAAGACCATGAGCCAGAAGCAGCTATTGCTGAAAAATGGGACGTTTCAGAAGATGGAAAGACTTATACATTCCATATTCGTGAAGATGCGAAATGGTCAAATGGCGATGATTTAACAGCAGGCGATTTTGAATTTGCCTGGAAGCGCCTTTTAAACCCTGACACTGGGTCTTCAGCAGCATTCCTTGGCTACTTCATTGAAGGCGGAGAAGCTTATAACAATGGAGAAGGCTCAGCTGAAGATGTGAAAGTAAAAGCTGTTGATGAGAAGACATTTGAAGTGACTTTAACAAGTCCTCAGGGCTACTTTTTAAGTGTAATTACAAATCCAGCTTTCTTCCCGATTAACGAAAAGGTAGCAACAGAAAACCCGCAGTGGTTTGCTGAAGCAGAATCTTTTGTTGGAAACGGTCCTTTCAACTTAACAGAATGGGAGCATGACAGCCATTTTGTAATGGAGAAAAACGACCAGTACTGGGATGCTGGAAATGTAAAACTGGATAAAGTTCACTGGGCAATCATTGATGATACCAATACTGAATACCAAATGTACCAAACTGGCGAGCTTGATGTATCTGATGTTCCTGCAGAGCTAAGCGAACAGCTTTTAGGAGAAGCAAATGTTGAAGATCAGGCTGGTGATTATTTCTACCGTTTTAACGTCAATATGGAACCATTCCAAAACGAAAACATTCGTAAAGCGTTTGCTATGGCAGTAGATCAACAGCAAATTGTTGATTATGTAACAAAGAATGGCGAAAAGCCTGCATATGGCTTTGTTTCTTACGGATTTACTGATCCGTCTGGAAATGACTTCCGTGAAGCTGCAGGTGACCTTGTGAAAACAAATGTAGAAGAAGCAAAAGCACTTCTTCAAAAAGGTATGGAAGAAGAAGGTTATGCTACACTTCCTGAAGTAACTTTAACTTACAGTACAAGCGATTCACACAAAAAGATTGCTGAAGCACTGCAGCAAATGTTCAAAGAAAACCTTGGTGTTGATGTAAAGCTTGCCAACATGGAATGGAATGTATTTGCAGAAGAACAAAAAGCGCTTAAGTTCCAACTATCAAGAAGCTCTTTCCTTGCTGACTATGCTGATCCAATCAACTTCCTGGAAAACTTCCAAACAGGACATTCAATGAACCGTACTGGATGGAGCAATGAAAAGTACGATCAGTTAATAAAAGATGCCAAGAATGAAGCAGATGAAGCAAAGCGTTTTGAACTGATGTACGAAGCAGAAAAAATCCTATTTGAAGAAATGCCGATTATCCCTATCCATTTCTACAACCAAGTTTATCTTACAAATGAAGCAGTTTCAGGTATCGTCCGCCATCCAGTGGGTTACATGGAACTTAAGTGGGCAGATAAGAAGTAAATCTTCTGAAGAATGATTTGAAGGTGACAGGAAAAAGGGGTGTTCGCTCGAACATCCCTTTTTTTAAGAAGAAATACTTTGACAGACAAGGATTCCTGAACTTTGATAACTGTCTAGCTCCGAGCACCATCGTCTTGAGTCTTAAGCTTGGCTAACTGCGGCTCCTAGGGACTCGAGGTCATAAGCCGATTCCTTTCAGAAGGAAAGAACACCTTCTTACAGTAATCGTCTTATGCTTGTCGTCCCTAAGCAGTCGCCTTCGTTTTTCAGGCAATCATTTCTGAAGGAAAAGAACGCCTTCTGCCAGCGCTTGTCTTAAGATTGTCGCCGATAAGCGGGTGCCCTGCGCTTCTCAAATTATTTCCCGAAAAATAATAGATTTTCCCGAAATTTAGCATATACCCTCGAAAATGAATTCATTTCCCAAACAAAATTCTTACCGATGGAGCATATAATGCTAAATACCAACTTAAAAGGATGTGACAGCATGGCAATCAAACCACTCCGCCTTAATAAGGGAGATGCGATTGGAATTATTGCACCGGCAAGCCCGCCTAATCAGGATAATTTGAAGCGTTCTTTATCCTTTTTAGAAGAGCTGGGATTAAAGGTAAAAATGGGGAACCATGTTTATGATCAATATGGCTACTTGGCTGGAAAAGATGAAGACCGTCTGGCAGATTTACATAAGATGTTTCTTGATAAGGAAGTAAAAGCCATTATCTGTGCAGGGGGCGGTTATGGCACAGGCAGGATTGCTTCACAAATCAATTATGGCCTTATAAAAGACAATCCGAAAATATTCTGGGGCTACAGTGATATTACCTTTTTGCATACTGCTATTCGCCAGCAGACCGGGCTTGTCACCTTTCATGGGCCGATGCTTGCTTCTGATATTGGAAAAGAAGACGCTGACCCTATATCCAAGCAGTATTTTAGCCAATTATTTGAACCTGAGGTACTAGATTATCCAGAAGGAATTTCAAATCTGGAAACGATGGTGAAGGGAAGTGCTGCAGGAACTTTAACCGGAGGAAACCTTTCGCTTTTGGCAAGTACGATTGGTACGGCATATGAAATCGATACAAAAGATAAGCTTATGTTAATAGAAGATATCAACGAAGAGCCCCGTGCGGTGGACCGCATGCTAAACCAGCTCCATATGGCAGGGAAGCTTGAGGATGCGGCCGGCTTTATCATCGGCGATTTTAATAATTGTGTTCCGCAAAGAGAGCTTTCCCTGGAACTAAATGAAGTGCTGGAGACTTATATTAAAAAGGTAAATAAACCGGCTTTAAAAGGCTTTAATATTGGCCATTGTTCCCCTCATATTTCTGTTCCCCTTGGTGTAAAGGCGGAATTGGATGCAACCAATAAAAAGCTGACGATTGAAAGCGGCATTGAGTAAAAGGGTGGTATAGATGAAAATAAACAAAATTGAGACAAACAGAGTTGCAGTACCACTGAAAAAGCCATTTAAAACAGCATTGAGAACTGTCGAGACAGCCGAAACAATTGTTGTAAAAGTAACGTGTGATAACGGGATAATCGGCTGGGGAGAAGCACCTCCGACTGTTGTGATTACAGGTGACAGCCTTTCAAGTATAGAATCGGCTATCCACCATGTATTAAAGCCTTTTTTAATAAACAAAAGCCTTTTAAACTATGAAGATATCTTTCAAGGAATTCAGTCAGCTTTAATAGGAAATTCAAGTGCCAAGGCTGCAGTTGATATGGCGCTTTATGATTGCCTGTCCCAGCAATGTAAATTGCCTCTTTACCAATTTCTGGGTGGACATAAAAATGAAGTGGAAACGGATTATACGGTTAGTGTCAATGGACCGGAGGAAATGGGCGAAGATGCCGTTTCTTATGTACAGCAAGGATTTGATGTCCTGAAAGTAAAGGTCGGCAAGGACGATATTTTAACAGATATCGAGCGAATTCGGGAAATCCGCAATCGGGTCGGCTCTAAAATTAAAATAAGGCTCGACGCAAATCAGGGCTGGAAGGCGAAAGAAGCTGTCTATGCGATCCGCAAAATGGAGACCCTCGATTTAAATATTGAACTTGTCGAACAGCCTGTAAAAGCATGGGATATTGAAGGGCTTAAACAGGTTACAGATGCGGTTGATACACCGATTATGGCTGATGAAAGTGTCTTTACTCCTAAGCAGGCTTTTGAAGTAATCAAAACGAGAAGCGCGGATTTAATTAATATAAAGCTGATGAAATCAGGAGGCATCTACCAGGCGCAGATTATTAATCAGCTGGCAGAGGTCTGCGGGATGGAATGCATGGTCGGCAGCATGATTGAAACACGAATTGGGATTACAGCGGCTGCACATTTTGCAGCCAGCAAAAAAAATATCACCCGCTTTGATTTTGATGCCCCATTGATGATGGCCAAGGAAGTGGTGGATGGGGGCATTCGGTATACAGGCCGGAAAATCACTCTTCCAACTGACCCGGGTCTTGGAATCAGGAATGTTTCTTTAATTGAGGGCAAACAGGAATTGCCTTCTTAATTAAGTGATATAGTCGGAACATTGCGCTTTTTCAGAGACTATTTATTAATAGGCACATGTGCCTTATAAAAAGGAGGAGTTCGTTTTGACAATACAGCAAAGATGGCTGGTTTCAGTTCCGGTAGCAACCTTGTGGACGGCATTTGATTCCTCAAGGGATATAGACCGGGAGGCAGTCAACAATCCAGTCGACCTGGATTCCTGGCTTGAGAAACTAACATATAAGCCACGGTTGGAGCTTTGCGACAGAAACCTTGTACAATCGCAGGTATTATACGGGCAAGAAATAATTGTGCTGGAAGAAAAAGAGGATTGGGCCCACGTGGTTATACCAGATCAATCCTCTTCAAAGGATGAGAGAGGATATCCAGGGTGGATCCCCAAAGCCCAGCTTGTACAAAAAAGTGATTGGAACCTGGATAGCAGCCAGGTTGCTGTCGTGCAGAAGAAAAAAGCAGAGCTTTACTCAATAGATCAAAAACCGGAAATAGTTTTAAGCTATCAAACGGTTCTGCCGGTTTTGAAAGAGAATGCTGAATGGATAAAAGTGCAGACTCCTTCAGGAGATGGCCTTCTAAAGAAAGATGATGTGAGTGTACATGAATCTCTGGACAGCCTTCCAAAAGGGAGCGGAAAAGACATCGTTGCAGCCGGTGAACAATTTTTAAACCTGCCGTATTTATGGGGCGGGATGAGCAGCTTTGGCTATGACTGTTCGGGATTCAGCTATTCCATGTGCAAAGCTAATGGATATATCATTCCGCGTGATGCGCATGATCAGGCTGTAGCAGGAAACTCAGTTGAGATGGATGCCCTGGAACCGGGAGATTTATTGTTTTTTGCATATGAAGAAGGAAAAGGCAAGCTTCATCACGTAGGCATCTATTATGGTGAAGGGAAATTGCTTCATTCTCCCAATACTGGTAAAACAATCGAAATAATCGACCTGAAGGATACCATATACGAAAAGGAATTATGTGCAGCTAGACGCTACTGGCAAGAGACGGAGGAATAAAGATGCCAAATGAAGCATTGTTAAAAGTCAATAATCTAAAAAAGCATTTTTCGATGGGCAAGGGACAAACCTTGAAAGCGGTGGACGATGTTTCCTTTCAAATCAACAAGGGCGAAACATTTGGAATTGTAGGAGAGTCAGGATGCGGTAAGTCAACCGCGGGGCGTACGATAATCGGTTTATATGATGGTACTGAGGGCGAGGTTATTTATGACGGAAAAAACGTCCATAAAATGACTGAAAAAGAAAGATTCGCTTTTCACCGGAAGATGCAAATGATTTTCCAGGATCCGTATGCTTCCTTAAACCCAAGGTCTACGGTTCAAGAAATCATCTCAGAGCCTATGGAGGTCCATGGCTTATATCCGAATAAAAAGGAACGTCTTGAACGGGTGTATCAGCTTTTGGAGGATGTTGGGCTGAATAGGGACCATGCTAACCGTTACCCTCATGAATTCAGCGGCGGGCAGAGACAAAGGATTGGGATTGCCCGCGCATTGGCGCTCGATCCGGAGTTCATTATCGCTGATGAACCCATTTCAGCGCTTGATGTATCCGTTCAGGCACAAGTTGTGAACCTGCTAAAGGGGCTGCAGAAAAAGAAGGGCCTGACCTATCTGTTTATCGCCCATGATTTATCAATGGTTAAACATATCAGTGACCGTATTGCCGTTATGTATTTGGGTCACTTGGTTGAATTAACAACAAGTGAAAATTTATATAAAAATCCTCTCCATCCATATACTCAGGCATTATTGTCTGCGATCCCTATTCCTGACCCTGATGTCGAGGATCACCGGGAAAGAATTATTTTGGAAGGAGAGCTTCCAAGCCCAATGAATCCGCCAAGCGGCTGTGTATTCAGGACTCGCTGCCCATATGCAATGGAAGCATGCGCCACAATGAAGCCCGAGTGGCAGGAAATTGAAAAGGAACATTATGTGGCATGCCATCTATACAATGAAAAAGTCACAGGAGACAATAATCGGCCGCAGGTAGCGGTGACTAAATAAGATGGGCTTCCTTGAATTAAAGGCTGAAATTCTTGAACTGGCCAGCCGCTGTGAAGGCCGCGTTGGGTTGTTTATCCAAACAGAAGAAGGCATTATCGAAGAGAATGGCAGTGAGGTGTTTTCTTCAGCGAGCTTAATTAAGGTGCCCATTTTATTGGCGGGGCTTTCTCAAGCGAAGAATAGTCTGCTTCAACTGGATGAGGAAGTTCAGATAAATGATGCAGACCGGGTTGGCGGATCTGGAGTATTGCAGTCTATGTCTAAAGGTTTGAAGATGAAAGTCATAGACTTAATGACGCTTATGATTATTGTGTCGGACAATGCAGCTACGAATCTCGTCATTGATTTGATAGGGGAAGAGGAAATCAATGGCTATATGAAAAGTATCGAACTGAAAAACACAGAACTCAATAGAAAGATGATGGATTTTGAGGCTTTAAAAAGGGGTTTGGATAATAAAACAACTGCCATAGATATGGTGTCCTGCTTAAAGACTTTGACAGAGCGTTCACTTTTACCTGAGAAAAATAAGGCTTTGGCGAAACGGATCTTGGACGGGCAGCAGTTTAAAAACAAATTGGCAAACACTGTGGACCCGGCGAAAGTACAGGTAGCTGGTAAAACAGGAGAACTGCCGGGAATTGAGCATGACTGTGCCATATTTACCGGTAATCGAAAAATAGTATACGCTGCAGTTCTTGTTGACGAGCTGAAGAACCAGACAGCCGGAAGAGAAGTACTCTCCTCAATAGGGAACCGGATATACCGTTATATGATGAAGGACTAAAGAACCGTTCTGATGAGTCCGGTTCTTTAGTGGTTTAAGGAGAGAGTCACCAATGATTAGTTATAATTATAAACAATTTGAAATATACTTGCATCAACAAGTATTTTCTTTTAAACTTAATAGTGTAAGCTCCTGAAGAGAAGAGGAGAACATAATGGCAAAAAAAAGGTATCTATTAGATGATTCTCTTGGCTACAAGCTTTTCCATGCTTCCCGCTTAATGTCCAATCGCCTGAACAAGAATTTCAGGGATGCAGGTTTTGATGTGACATACGAGCAATGGCAGATCTTGAGCCGACTTTATGAAAAAGACGGGCAAACCCAGAATCAGCTTGCTATGAAAAATGAGCGAGATCAGCCAAGTGTATCAAGGCTGGTTGATAATATGATTAAAAGAGATTTGGTTGTCCGGATTAGTGATAAGGCTGATAAGAGAATTAATCTTATTTACCTGACAGACAAGGGCAGGGAAATGGAAAATGGTCTCACGTCACTTGCTTTAAAGACGATTGAAGATGCATCAGGTTCAATCGATGGAAAGGAGCTTGAGACATGTCTCCGTGTTCTGGACCAGGTAAGGGAAAATCTCAAGTGAGATTTCCTGCATAGTACTTGTCTAAACAAGTAAAGCCATTATTTTTTATCCGATAATGATAATCCTTCTCATCAAAGGCGTTGACACTGCTAAAAATTACCTTTAAAATATAGGTATAATTGATAATGATAACCATTATCAATTATTTTTTAAGCTAATAGTGAGAATGATTATTAGTTTCATATTTTAAAGACTTCACTCTAGGAAAGTGTTAGGAACTGTTATGAAAAAAAGGCATTTAATCAGTATTCTTATTATTTTATCCTTTACCTCATTATTTATTGGGGTTAAGAATGTAAGTCCACTCGATTTGTTTAATATGAGAGAAGACCAGCTGCATATTTTAACAGCCAGCCGATTTCCGCGGCTTATAAGTATCATTATTGCGGGGATGAGTATGAGTATTGCCGGATTGATTATGCAGCAGCTGTCCAGAAACAAATTTGTATCTCCGACCACGGCGGGTACGCTGGATTCAGCCCGGCTGGGTATACTGGTTTCTCTTATGCTGTTTACTTCAGCTAGCCCTTTCATAAAAATGCTGGTGGCCTTTGCTTTTGCGCTTCTGGGAACTTTCATTTTTATGAAAATACTGGATAGGATCAAGTTTAAAGATGCCATCTTTATCCCGCTAGTGGGGCTAATGTTTGGAAATATCATAGGAAGCATCACAACCTTCTTCGCACTGAAAGAGGATTTGGTTCAAAATATGTCTTCATGGCTGCAGGGGAATTTTTCTATGATGATTCAGGGGAGATATGAGCTCCTGTATATTAGCATTCCGATCGTCCTCGTTGCATACCTCTATGCCAATAAGTTCACTATTGCAGGAATGGGAGAGGAATTTTCAGTTAACCTTGGGCTTAACCATAAGCAGGTTGTGAATGTAGGTTTGATTATCGTTGCTCTTGTCACAACAGTGGTCGTATTGACGGTGGGAATGATCCCTTTCCTGGGCTTGATTATTCCTAATATCGTGACCATCTATCAAGGAGACCACTTAAAGAAAAGCCTTTCCCATACAGCACTGATGGGCGCAATATTTGTACTCATATGTGACATCTTCGGACGCGTGATTATTTATCCATATGAAATTCCGATCGGTGTAACAGTAGGTGTGATTGGCAGCGGAATTTTTCTTTATTTGATCATGAGGAGAAAGGCATATGAGTAAACAAGCAAAAATCGGCATCCTTGCAGGCGTATCCATTATTTTGATTTTAGGTTTTTTATTTATCGATTTAGGAAGCAATTGGGACTACGCACTTCCTAAAAGAGGGAAAAAGGTCCTCGCCATCATTCTAACGGGCGGTGTCATTGCCTTTTCAACAATGATTTTCCAGACAATTACGAATAACCGAATTCTAACGCCAAGCATTATTGGCCTGGATTCCCTATATATGCTAATTCAGACCTTCCTCATCTTCGTACTGGGTTCGATGAATGAGACAGTTATGAACAAAAACATTAATTTTATTATCTCGGTAGGATTGATGGTATTATTCGCAGGCCTGCTATACCGCATTCTTTTTAAAAAAGAGGGCGGCCAAAATATCTATTTTCTATTATTAGTTGGAATTATATTTGGAACCTTTTTCCAAAGTATATCCTCTTTCATGGAAGTCCTGATTGACCCGAATGAATTCATGATTGTGCAGGATCGAATGTTCGCAAGCTTCAATAATGTGAATACAGATCTCCTAATCATTGCAGTGGTTCTTATCACCTTAACAGGAATGTATTTTTACCGTTTTGCAAAATACCTCGACGTGCTTTCCCTTGGAAAGGAGCAGGCGGTAAATCTGGGCGTTGACTATGATTATGTCGTAAAAAGGCTCTTGATTATTGTTGCCATCCTGGTTTCGATTGCGACAGCTTTGATCGGACCAATCACATTCCTTGGCCTGCTTGTCGCAAATGTTGCACATGAATTCATGAAAACGTTTCAGCACAAATACTTAATTCTGGGATCAATTCTAATTAGCATCATTGCTCTTGTCGGGGGCCAGCTGATCGTGGAAAGAGTGTTTAGCTTCTCCACGACCTTGAGTGTCATCATTAACTTTGCCGGCGGTGTATATTTTATCTATCTTCTATTAAAGGAGAATAAAACATGGTAGATGTCGTGAATGTCTCAAAACAATATGGAAGTAAGTATGTAGTTGAAAATGTTTCAGTTAGTATACCAAAAGGAAAGATCACCTCTTTTATTGGACCCAACGGTGCTGGTAAAAGTACTCTTCTTTCGATGATCAGCCGCCTTATCTCTGCTGATGAGGGGGAAATATTAATCGAAGGCAAAAGGCTGGATCAATGTAAAAGCAAGGACCTTGCCAAACAAATTTCCATCCTCAAACAATCCAATAATATTAGCATCAGGCTGACAATCAGGGAGCTTGTTTCATTTGGGCGCTTTCCTTATTCACAGGGGCGTTTGACAAAAGAGGATTGGAAGTATGTCGATGAAGCTATTGAGTATATGGAGTTAAAGGATATTGAAAACAAATATCTGGACCAATTGAGCGGCGGCCAAAAGCAGCGGGCTTATATTGCAATGGTCATTGCCCAAAATACAGATTATATCCTTCTGGATGAGCCTCTTAATAACCTGGATATGAAACACTCGGTGCAGATTATGAAAGTGCTCCGCAGGCTGACCCAGGAAATGGGCAAAACTGTCATAATTGTTATTCATGATATCAATTTTGCTTCCACCTATTCGGATTATATTGTCGCTTTAAAGGATGGCAAGGTAGTCAAGGCTGGCACGACAGATGAAATTATTTCTTCTCCGGTGTTAAAGGAAGTCTATGATATGAATATCCAAATTCAAGAGTTTAACTGTCAAAAGTTTTGTATGGTATTCAACTAATGGTTTCTTAAAATTGAGTGCTGTTCAAAGGGCAAGTAGGGGAAGGGCCCTCCTCTATGAAGAGTTCTGGGATCAGCGGGCAATTATTGAAATAATATTATTCTATGAGGTGAACAAACATGGTAAGAAGGTTATCGTTGTTTTTAATAATGGCTGTGTTGGCGATTGTGACAGCAGCTTGCGGCACAGAAACATCACAAGAAGCAAATGGCTCAGGTGAGGGCAGCAAAACAGAATCAAATGAAATCACAATTAAGCATCAATTAGGCGAAACACCGGTAACAGTGAATCCGGAAAAGGTAGTAGTTTTCGATTTCGGTGTGCTGGATACATTAGATAAGCTTGGCGTCGAAGTAACAGGCGTTCCCCAGATGAACATCCCTAAATATCTTTCAAAGTTCGAAGACAGCAAGTATGAGAATGTTGGAAGCCTGAAAGAACCTGATTTTGAAAAAATCAGCGAAATTCAGCCGGAACTAATTATCATTTCGGGAAGGCAGCAGGAAGCATATGAAGAATTAAGCGAAATTGCTCCAACTATTTTTATGGGTGTTGATACTTCCAAATACATGGAATCCTTTAAAGAAAATACCAAAACATTAGGCGAGATTTTCGGAAAGGAAGAAGAAGCAGAGAAAGAGCTTGCCAGTATTGAAGAGTCCATCGCAGCATTAAAAGAGAAAGCAACTGCAGATGGAAGCAATGGCTTAATCATCTTAGCGAATGAAGGAAGCCTTAGTGCATATGGACCTGCTTCCCGCTTTGGCATTGTCCATGATGTGTTTGGTGTTAAGCCTGCTGATGATAAAATTGAAGTTTCCACTCACGGTCAGAGCGTTTCTCCTGAATATATTGTAGAAAAAGATCCGGACTATCTATTTGTCATCGACAGAGGGGCAGCGGTGGAAGGTGAATCCTCCGCTAAACAAATTATTGAAAATGAACTTGTCAAAAAGACAAAAGCGTATGAAAATGATCATATTATCTACTTGAATCCTGATTATTGGTACCTTTCTGGCGGAGGATTAGTTTCTGTAGCAGAAATGGTGAAGGAAATTGAGAAAGGATTGGAATAACTGGCAAAAATAAAAGAGAGCTAAATCATCACTGATACAGTTCTCTTTTTGTATTTGAGAGAAGCTTAGCTTCAGCCGATAAATCATCAACAACGGAATTATATGGTCTACTAAAGCTTTATATCATCAGCTAAGTAGGTAATGTCAGCAACTTTAAAGAACTATCCGCCAAAGAGGCTTGGATATTTTACGGTCCAAGCCTTTAACTTATCTATGATGAAAAGGGCATTTCCCGTCGATTGGTTTAACATCATCGCCAATAAAGTATTGCTTCCACTCCCGGTGTTCGGGATCCCCGTAATGGCTGATGTTTGGATGGGTAGGGAGGCCGTCCCACTTTTCCACACGTTCCCTTACTTTTTCTCTGGACATAATGCCGCCTTTGGATGTGCCCTCAAGCCCTTCAAAGATTCTGCGGGGCTGAAATCCTAGTATCAGGCTATTGCCTAGGTCTCTTGTTTTTCTTTGCTTATAGGCAGGTGCATTTCCAAACACGAAGAACGGTTCTTCAGCAAATGAGAATGCCCATAAGTGATGGTCGGGATCTGTTGGATAATCCTTCGGCCAAGGCTTTGTATCGATTTTATGCAAATACTGAAGGACATTCCAGAAATACTCTCTGTAATGTTCCAATGATTTTTCATCTTTCTCCGGCTCTACAAATACAAAAAGGCCGTGTCGAATCATTTTGGGAGCATCGAAAAGATCGATAAAGGACTCGAGCGCTTCCGGCAGATTGGACCAGTCCTCCCGTGTAATATAGGCATAACGCAGCTCGCCCCTTAGCTCTGCTGTCATCCCAAAATAGCAAGGAAACGTTTTATCTGTTACTGTATCATGAAAGTTTTGGTATTCTTTGATGACCCACTCTGGTACGATATCGGGGTTAGTCATATCTTCTTTCGTTAAAAGAACTCTACTGGCAGTTTCCATTTTTTCACCTCAGAAATGATTTAAAAGAACAATGTCGAGATTTGAAGCTATATGATTTAAGTACCCCACAGAAAGTCCTTTGAAACAAATGGGTCAAAAAGGAAGGCTTTTTTCTAAAAGATTGTTGCTTTTGAATAAGTTTGTGAATAAAACATTGATAAATAAGGTTGGTTGATGGAGCGCAAGGTGCGAGATCCTCGAAAATGTATTCGCATTTTCTTCGTGCGGTGTTAATTCAAGGAAGCCTATTCAATGTCCTGCGAGAGAAGTGGGACAGGTGAGATCCCACAGGCGCTGCGCGCCGAGGAGGCTCACCGCCCACCCCGCGGAAAGCGAGCATCCTGGAGCGGAAATCAACCTCTCCGCAATACTTGTTTAAAAAGCAACAAAGTTTGCGAAAACAGCCAAAAGGAAAAAGACAGCCAAAGTGGCTGCCTTATGCTTTGTCTAATGATTTTCTGTATTTATATTGGTTCAGCTGAAAGCGGATATAACAGCCAATGCAAAATCCAAGAATGGCAATAAATGCAGATAAAGCAACCATAGCTGTAAAAATATATCCGGCGATTGTCCATCCGATCAGGAAACTAATTAGACCCAATGCCAGGCAAACAACTGCAATACATTGGTTAAACTGCTGCTGACCCCAATCTTCCGGTATATATTCGATAGGCTTCTTTATTAAAAAAAGCTTTGCAATACGCATAATAGGATTGAAACCAAACAATAATCCCATTATGCCTGCGAGCAGCGGTATGGCTAGAATCCAAATCTGAGCAGAAAGCCATGAGGCTATAACACTCAATACAATGGACCACTGATTGGTTCTGACTAGAGGACGGGGGATGGAAGAAGGCTTAGTTGCCAATTTATTATCCGACCTTTCTTATTGGTTTTGTTGGTATTAGTATTGTACTTAATTTTTTTGATCTTGTGAAGGAAAAAGGCCGAAAAATAATAAAAGCACGTCCTTTTGGACGTGCTTCACTTGGCATGATTTTATGGTTTCATCGGCCCATTGTTTTCATCCATGCGATTATTGCGTGGATTTAATGGATCATTAGCCGGATTTCTGGTCGGATCCGGGCTTGATGGGTTTATCGGTTTATCTACGTTAGTAGGGGCAGAGGACGTGTTGCCTGGTTTCTTCACAGGCATTGCTTCTTTCATCACTCTTTTTGTATCTGCATCTTTATTAATGGTTGTTTCTTCAATTTTACGATCAAGCTTTTGAAGATACTTGGCAGCAAAATCTTTTCCGCCAAGACCAAAAGATAATCCGAATGCAAGTGCCAATGCGCCAAGTGTTAGAATAAAGGCAGCATTGACAATGGAGGCTGCAAGGCCAAGCTGGTCAAGTGCCATAAAGATGGAGATAGCAACTATGGCTGCTTGCGCAACGTTTGCCAGGAATTTATAATGCGGTCCTTGAAGCACTGTGCTAAGCAGTTTTTTCACAAGGCTGCCGAGCCATAAGCCGACTCCAAGAATAACGAGAGCCGCAATGACATGAGGCAGGTAAGCAATAACGCCAGTTGCAAGTGTCACTAAGAAATCAAGACCAAGTATATTAAGGGCCTGAACAACAAACAAGAGGACAATAATGACTTCAGCAATATAGCCGATAACCTGGGAGAAGGTCAAACCACTGCCTGTTGCAGGAGATTTGTTCAATCCCATTCCAGAGAAGTAAGAATTAAATCCGATGCGTTCTAATAGGCTGGAAACAAACTTTCGAACCCATTTTCCGATCCATACACCAATCAGCACAAAGAAAATGGCTACGGCAATATTCGGCAGCATGGTCAGAACGTCATTCAGCATCGCAATGGCTGGCCCGGAGATACCTTCAATATCCAATCGTTCTAACGCAGCGATTACTGTTGGAATTAAAATTAGTACGAAAACAACGGTACCAATCACAGAAGCAAGGCTTGTCCCTTCAAATAAACGAGTTAAGCCAAGTTTTTTCGTTAATTTCTCAGTTCCGATTGCTTGCAGGAAATTCGTTACGATATCGCGCACAATTTTTGCAACAAACCATCCTACTAATAAAATAAGGGCTGCTGCCAAAAGCTTAGGCAAGAATGCCAGGATACTTTCCAGCATGCCAGTGAACGGTCCAGCGATGCCATTCAGGTTTAAAGCACCCAATACAGCTGGCAGGAAAATAAGCAAAACAAGATAAAAAACAACTTTTGCAACCTTATCGATTACATTGGAAGGCTGCTGCTTATTGTCGGTTAAATTCCATTTATCCAATTTTTCATGAACTTTTAGCGTTTTACCACCTTTTCTAATTAAGAAGCTGAGACCGGAAGCAATAAGCCATGCAAATAAGAGAATAAGAGCTGCTTTTAAAATGCTGGGAACTGCAGCCATGATCGAGGAGAACATGCCCACTAGTGGAGTTGCGATAATATCAAGATCAAGAATATTGAAAAATAAGATGAACACGAATACTAGCAAAAGGTAGTAAATGATCTTACTGATCATTTTCTCGGATGAATATTTTCTGTTTGCTTTATCGGGGAATACCTTGTCATCCAGGCTGGTTTTACGAAGTCCTTTTAAAACGGCCTTTTCAATGGCTTTTGCGATAACCCATCCAATTAATAAAACTAAAAGTGCTAATAATAAGTCAGGCAGCTTGGCCAAAAGGTAATCAAACCCGCCCCAATACCGATTATTGTCCAATATTGTTCACTCCTTTAAGAAATTGTATTTTTGCATACTTTCATATACCCAATCCTTTTTGGAGTAAACAGAGAGATGCTTAAATAGACTCTCCAGATGGACTTATATAGAAAAAAGGCTTTGGACAAGTCCAAAACCTCCGCTATAATCATTCTTCCGCGAAAATTACCATATAACCGCAAAACCCAATATTGGATCGAGCCTAATAAAGCCTCTTCTCATAGCTTTCCAAAAGGGCGTTTTCAATCTTTTCACTGTCCAGCCCAGGCAGATTGACATGGTCAGCAAGGATTTGCGCGGGTTTAGGCAAATCTTGTTTATCCAGCCAATGGCTTTGATCCCAAAGCTTAGATCGCTTAAAGGCTTTTGCGCAGTGAATATAGCATTCGTCCACTTCAACAGCTATTCCCAGAATCGGATTCTTGCCATAGGCTGCCATTTGTTCTAAAATCTTCGAATCTCTAATAATTCTTGCATGGCCATTGATTCTTAGTGTTTCCTCAAGTCCGGGAATTGCAAAAAGCAGGCCAACATGCGGGTTGGAAAGGATGTTGAGCAATGAATCCATCCTTTTATTGCCCGGGCGCTCAGGTATAACGAAAGTATGATCATCTAGGATATGTACAAAGCCAGGGGCATCACCGCGCGGGGAAGTATCACATCTGCCCGCACTGTCAGCGGTTGAGAGAAATAATATCGGAGACTGTCCAATAAATTCCCGGCAATGATGATCGAGTTTATGTATGATTTTATTGGCTGCTGTCCTGCTGGGGGTGCCAAGCAATAAACGGAGCTCTTCCTCAGAATCAATTACTTTTTTAAAAACTGTATCTAGCAAAAAAACCCCTCCTCATTCATTTATGTATTCAAGAAAAAGGAGGGTTTCCCCTCCTTATGTGCTATAACGATTCTTTGAAACTTTTTTAAAAGAAAACTGTGGAATGCTGATTCCGATCAGGATTAGGACAATTCCGAAGGTCTGTGCTTCCGTGATTCCATCTCCAAGCAGAAGCATGGCAGCAGCAACAGCAGCTGGAAGTTCCGCAGAGCCAACGATAGTGGCAAGTCCGGAGTCTATGTGCGGAGAGCCGATTGCAAAGAAAATAATCGGGAAAATGGCGCCGAATAAAGCCATCAGCAGTCCGAATTTCCATAATCCTTGCAATTGAATACCGCCTCTGATTAAAATTTGTCCGGAAACTGCTGCAACCAGAAGAAGGCCTCCAAGGGTAATAAAGATGCTTCGCTGGATACCAGGAATTCCTTTTCCAACCTTGCCGCTTGCGAAAATAAACAATGCAAAGGTAACAGCAGATAGGAGTCCGTAAATTAATCCTTCAGCCTTAATGGGAGCGGAGCCGCCGGCAGTAAGATTGCTTGCAAATACTGTACCAATAATCAGCAGGAGCGAAGAAATAAGTTTTGCTTTGCTTGGTTTCTTTTTTTCATAAAGTGCTTCTATTAATATTCCAATCCAGGTGAATTGGAATAACAGAACAACAGCTATAGAAGCAGGATTCCGGTCAAGGCTCAGCCCATATAGAATCCCCGTTAAACTTAATGAAGCCCCCGTAATTAACAAAGCCGCTGTTTGTTTAAAGGTAACTTTCGTTTTCTTAATAAAAGGGAAGGAAAGCAATAGCAAAAGGAGCCCAAATAAATATTGGCTGCCTGTCAGCTCGTGAACAGTATGGCCTGCCTGAAGACCAAGCTTAACAATGGATGCCAAGATACCATAACTGCATGCGCCAAGAAAAATGAATAAAGAATACTTTAAATTTGCCATTATGGAAGCTCCTTTCTAAGTTGTATGAACTAATCAGGTCAATCATAACATCTCCCAGCAGCTGTTGGGGAAAAATAATTGCGCCCTTTAGAAGATCATAAAGTATTCTTCTGAACATAAATAAAGAGCCAGTGATTCTTCTCACTGACTCTTTTTCTATATTAAGTTACTCTCCTAAGTAGGCATTTAGCATCCAAATGTGAGTATCAAGTTTTTCAATCAGCCCGATTGCAAAATCTGCAGTTACTTGGTCTTCGTGGTCCTCAGAGGCTTGAGCCAATGAAATTAATTGTTCTTTTAAATGTTTGTAATCTGCAGCCAGACTGGCAACCATGTCTTCCGCTTTACTTTCGCCATTTGACTCTTCCAGGGTAGCAACACTTAAATATTCCTTCAGAGTTGCTGCAGGTGTGCCGCCAATAGCCAGCAGGCGTTCCGCTGCTTCATCTATAACTTCTGCTGCTTCATTATATAACTCCTCAAATTTTTCATGCAGAGTAAAGAAGAGTGGCCCTTTTACAAACCAGTGATAACGATGCAATTTAGTATAAAGAACACTCCAGTTTGCAATTTGAACATTTAATGCTGAATATAATTTTTCCATTAAAAAATCCCCCTTTGATTAGCTTGTAACTTTATTATAACAAATATTTAATTAAAATCAATATTAATTTATAATAATTATAAATAAGGTTTTTATAGGGGAAATGTTCAAAGAAAAAATCCCGGTTTTAAACCGGGATAGATTTACACTGTTTTATTTCTTTTTTTTATAACAAGGTAAATAACATAAACAACAAGAATAATTAGTCCACCGATAAGCGTTAGCATTGTAAAGTTTTCTTCAATAAACGACTTTGCCTGTGCCCCCAGCACCATAATGATGGCTGCTTCTAAAAAGAAACGGGCTCCTCTGCCGATGATGGACCAGATAACTAAGACTCTCAAACGAATATTTGATATTCCGGCAAAAATGGTAAAGACTTTATAAGGAATCGGAGTAAATGCGGAGATTAAAATCGCCATCGCGCCATATTTCGTGAAATAGTCTTCAACCTTCTGGATTCTTTCTTCCGAGATGATGTATCTTAAAACAGGGCGGCCAAGTTTTTTTCCGATAAACCAGCCAAGAATGGCGCCAAGTACGGAGGCGACTGTGGTAATAAATGCGTACCAGAGCACACTATCCGGGTTGGAAACCCCCATTGGAATCAGCAGTACATCAGGTGGAATTGGAAAGAAAGAAGAATCGGCAAAAGAGACGAAAAACAAGCCAAAGACGCCATACTCCATGAGCCATTCTTCAATTGCATGAATCATTTCAGACATTTATTTTATTCTCCTTTATAGCTTTCATAATCACACATGTGAAGTATACCACTTTTCGGGTCAGCCCGTCATGCTGGAATGGATTGTTAAGGGTTTGGGCTATTTATCATGTTCGAAAAACTGCAAATACTGATGATCGATTCCTATAAACCCTGCTAAGTATGGTAAAGTGAAATAGTATCATCGAAAAGTACATACTTTTATAAGTGAGGCTTTCTTATGGAATATCTTTTATTCATTCTTCTAGGGGCACTGATAAGTGTGCTCTCAGGTTTCTTTGGGGTAGGCGGAGGATTTATTTTGACCCCGACTTTAATGCTATTTGGATTTTCTCCTATTGAAGCAATTACAACAAGTTTGCTATTTTCAATCGGAACCTCGATTTCCGGCATTACCGCTCATATCAATATGAAGAATATTTTGCTGAAGCAAGGCCTTATTCTCGGCTTAAGCGGAATGGCTGCAACACAGGCAGCTCGGCCTTTTGTATTTTTCCTGGAAGAAAGAGGCTGGGATGAGTGGGCGGTCCCCATGTTCTATATCGTCCTGCTGTCTTACTTTGCTCTTACCATGCTGAAAAGAGGAAGGAAGTCAAAATCTGGTGCAGAGAACACGAGTGGAAAATCTCCTTCCATTATAAAGATGGTTTTAATCGGCTTTTTTGCTGGTTTTGTTTCAACCACACTGGGGGTTGGCGGGGGCTTTATTATGGTGCCTCTTTCGGTCGCATTCTTGGGATTATTGCCTAAAAAAGCAGTGGGCACCAGTTTATTTGCCATTTTATTAATTGTTACAGCAGGTTTTCTCTCTTATGCAGCCACAATTTCTATTGATTATTGGATTGGCATTTCTTTAGTGGCGGGCGGCCTGGTCGGATCACAGCTCGGTGCAAAACTTACCTCCTACTTTGAGAACGAAGAAATTACCTATATGCTTGGTGCTCTATATATGGCAACGGTTGCCAGTGTTATTCTTAAATTAGTAAATCTTAACTATTCGGGTCTTATTTTAATGGCTATATTTGTCGGCGGCTTTTTGGTTAGAAGCCTGGTTAAAGTGAAGGTGGCAAAGTCCCGTTATAAAGAGAGAAAGGAGAGTCCGTAACGGCCTCTCCTTTTACATGTGCGCCCG
>NZ_JAGGQS010000015.1:0-14661 GCF_018613175.1 Bacillus sp. ISL-47
CATCGAATCCTTTCACTCCTCGCTAAAGTCGGAAGGACTCAAAGATCAAAAAAGATCTTCTCTATCTCATTGTAAGTTAGTAGATATCGTAAATCAATATATGTATTATTATAACGAAATACGCATTCAGGCAAAATTAAACTACCTGTCTCCTATTGAATATAGAGGACAGGCAGCATAGGTGTTTTTTCTAAGTCTCAAAACCGTGGGTCAGTCCATATCACAGCGGAGTTTTTTTGTTTGGAAATATTATTGTGCGGTAATTTGCTTTTAAAAAAAATGCACATTTATAAAAGTTAACCTTATAATATCTAAGGGAAAATATTAGAAATTAGTTGAAGATTTATACGAACAATAAACCTTTTCATTGCATTTAGTTTGCCTTGGAGATAAAATGTTTACCAAAGGAAACTTTATCGAGAATGTGCATATACTTTATAAGCAATGAATATATATTTTTTTAATGCAAAAGTTGCCCTGGAGAAACATTTTTGACAACAGTTAAAAAGGAGAGAAGAAAATGTCGCAGGAAGTATTATTTGCGTTTAGTTTAACGTTGTTTGCAGGTTTAGCGACAGGAATAGGCAGTTTAATGGCATTTTTTACTTCTAGAACAAATACAAAGTTTCTGTCTTTAGCACTTGGCTTTTCTGCAGGGGTCATGATTTATGTATCCATGATTGAAATTTTCGTAAAAGCTAAGGATGCACTTGTAGGGGCAATGGGTGTCGTGAGCGGGAATTGGGCAACAGTGGGCGGCTTTTTTGGCGGAATGCTCCTGATTGCATTAATAGATAGATTTATTCCTAAACAGGATAATCCACATGAAGTAAGAACAGTGGAAGAAATGAATGACCCTAGCAAGGTTGCTGAGCATGAGGGGCTATTAAAAATGGGTACCTTTGCAGCATTGGCGATTGGCATTCATAACTTTCCCGAAGGTATTGCGACTTTTACATCAGCACTGCAGGATCCGGGCCTTGGGATTGCCATTGCAGCCGCAATTGCCATCCACAACATTCCTGAGGGGATTGCTGTGTCGGTACCCGTTTATTATGCAACAGGAAGCAAGAAGAAAGCTTTTAAACTATCATTTTTATCCGGGCTGTCAGAACCGATTGGGGCATTGGTGGCTTATCTAATCCTAATGCCATACTTAAATGATATAATGTTTGGCGTGATTTTTGCGGCAGTTGCAGGCATCATGGTTTTCATTTCTCTTGATGAATTATTGCCGGCTGCGAAGAAATATGATGAAGCGCATACGTCCATTTACGGTCTCGTTGCCGGGATGGCCGTTATGGCACTAAGTCTGCTGCTGTTTATTTAACAAAAAAGGCAGTCCCTCATTCTAGTGAGAGACTGCCTTTTTCTTACTTATGATCTGATTAATGTGAGGGCCCTTTATCAAAATTGCTTCCGCTAACATCTGCAATATTCTCAATAGCCACTAAGGCATTTGGATCGATGTCTTCCACAATCGAACGCAATGTTGATAATTCAATTCGGGTGACAATGGTATAAATAATTTTCTTTGGCTCGCCTGTAAATACACCTTGTCCTTGAATATAGGTCATTCCACGGCCTAATTGTTTGATGAGTGCATCCGAAATTTCTTCGGGAACATCCGAAATGATTGTAACTGATTTTAATTCTTCCAAACCTTCGACGACAATATCAATCATCTTATAAGCGATGTAATAAGTGATAATCGAGTACATAGCTGTTTCCCAGCTAAAAACCAGGAAGGCAGCAAGGATGAAGATGAAGACATTGACAATCATGATAAATTGGCCGACTGATACAGGACGCTTCTTGCTGACGAGGATGGCAATAATCTCAGTCCCATCCAAAGACCCGCCGGTTCTGATTACGAGGCCGACACCTGTTCCGAGAATAACGGCTCCAATAATCGTCGCTAAAAATAAGTCATCTGTTACCGGTTCAAATTGATGCAAGTAGGCTGTACTAACAGATAACACGATAACCCCATATAAAGTATGTATGGTGAACTTGGTCCCGATTTTTCGATAGCCAATGTAAAGGAATGGCAAATTTAAAATAATCAGGAATAAACTCATGGTCATCCCGGTTAACTCAGCAGCAATGATTGAAAGGCCGATTACTCCGCCATCAAGAATGTTATTGGGAACCAGGAAAAACTCAAGCCCCGCTGCTGCAATTATGGCTCCAATCGTAATCATGATTATCTGTCTTACTTCTTTTAAAACACGTTTTTTCTTCGTCATTGCCAATGGGATCATGCCTTTCTTTTCCAAAATA
Source organism: Bacillus sp. ISL-47 (assembly GCF_018613175.1). Classification (NCBI taxonomy): domain Bacteria; kingdom Bacillati; phylum Bacillota; class Bacilli; order Caryophanales; family Bacillaceae; genus Bacillus; species Bacillus sp. ISL-47. The sequence goes on from NZ_JAGGQS010000015.1 coordinate 2,284, forward strand.
CTTTACTATTATAGCATTTTTCGGAAAAACCTTTAAGTTAAACCATTGCGGACAAAATTAGCACCTCCGAAAGGTAAGATGTATATCTGTGGAGAAAGTAATCAAGTGGAAAAATCAATTGAAACGAGGAAAGAAAGATGACTGCTACCTATGTGAACTGGGGAGAGGCCATAATTAAACTCACTTGGCAAGAGGCAAAAAAGCTGCCTGTGTTTAAGTTAATCACTAGCGTTCATGGTTATTGTTTTTATAAAGGGAAACTTTTGTTAGTTAACTTAAATTATCGCGGCAGGGATATTCCAGGCGGCCACCTTGAAAGTGTTGAATCCCCCGGAAAATGTTTAAAACGTGAAGCGATGGAAGAGGGCTATGTGGAAGGTGATAGTAAGCTTATGGGACATGTTATTGTTGATCATAGTGAGAACTTATTATGGAATGAAAGCAGTCCATATCCATGGTTAGGGTATCAGGTATATTACCGAATGAATGTTAAGAATATGCATGACTTTGAAGGGAAATTTGAATCTAAGGAAAGAATATTAATTGAGCCAAAAACAGTAACAGATTATTTCAAAGGGTGATATGAGGTACTGACAGAGGTGCTGGAGTGTGCTTTGCGAGAAGAATAGAATTACAATGAATGGCCGTTACATGAAGTCACTGAACTTTAACTTGCCTGAAATAACAACCGATCGCCTTATGCCGAGAAGCTCACTTTGGGGGACATTGAGGAAATGCATTGATACGCATGATCCATTCAAGTGAACAAATGTGATCCATTCAAAAATTCGGTTTCCAAAAAATAAAAAAAGAGCGATTAAGCTCTTCTTTCTTTTATCGTACGGTCCTAAACCCCTCAAGAGCTGCTTTTATTACTGGCCAGTTTTTTTCGGTCTTTCGTGCCGGGAGGCTTTTCCATCCAGTGATGTTTGATCATGATATCGGCCCCGGTTTTAGCATATTTGGCAATTTCAATAGATAAGCGTTCATAATTCATGGCCAAATCGCTTCGCTGACTGGCAGCGGCCGCAGTTGCATAATTTCCCGTTCCAGCAGCGCTAATTAAACTCATATGAAACATAACCAGCTTATCTGAGAAGGTTTGTGTAACTGAATTGCTCACACTGACATCAGGCAAACGAGGGGTAGGGATATCATTTTGCAGCAATATATCTGTAAAAATCTTAATATGCTTATTTGCTATTTCAGCCCCTCTGAGCATAAAATCTGAAACCTCTTTAGTGGGGGAGGTCTGGGCAAAACTGAGGCTTAAATTTACCCCCATCGCGTTGGTCATAACATTCATATATAAATGGGAAATCTCAATTGCGTTTAAGGGCCGTTTATTCGCCAGCGGATTTAATCCGCTTAAATAACTCTTGCTGTCTATATACTCCGTTACTTTTGGTGTTTCAATATAAGGGTGTCTCGCAAGCAGTCCTTTTGTTAGGGCGATCCTATTGGATTTGTTATAAAGAACCGATGTTTCATATAGCCCTTTTGTATAATAATCGGAGATGTCTTCCCTTGAACTCATTGACAGAAAACCGCCATAGGAAATCAGCCCCGTTCTTGCCATATGGTTCACATAGGTTAAACAGAAAATATCAGAGAATAGCCAGGGTGCACTCATATTGACGTCATTGTCTGAAAAACCATCAGGAAGGGCAAGTTTGTCCTGTTTATAGAACTTCACCAGTTTCTTCAAATGTCCGGATGCCAAATCATATGCATATTGGACCACGCCTTTTATTTCCTTATCTTCCAGATGCTTAAGCATGAATCCTAAAACGCATTTTGCCATGCTGTCATTCATATAAGATGTCCATAGGCAAGCGATTTCAGCTGCCGTTAAACGTGTCTTGTTCTGGTGCATTGCTAAAGCCTCCTGAAAAAGCGGTTGGGTTGTATAAATTATATATTTTTCCTTATGTTGGGTTATTATTCCTATATGTAAGGTGTTTTTTATGAAACTGAATAAATTAAAACCAGTGTGCTTGGGATCCTATACGTTAATAAAGCCTGGCTCAGTGAACATGAAATTTTATCCGCTTATAAAAAAGGCTATCCGGACATAAATAATGGCTATTTGAACATAAATTTTTCTACCCCATTTAATTATCCTTCACATAATAAAGACCTATAGATATAGACAATTATGAATCCTTTTTTTCGTGATTTTTTGTAAACGGTTATAGCAGAGGCTTAAATTAAGCTAATACCGTATATTTAAAGAATTATGGCAAGGAGCAACATCTCAAGATGAGTTAATTAAAATTGCAGGTTCCATGGAGGTATATTTTAGGGTAAATAGTTTTTCGAAAGCGGGCTGATTATTTTTGAAGAGGATAATGGTAATTGGAATCTCGGCAGGGGCAGGGAAATCCACGTTTGCAAGGCAAATCGGAGAAGTATTAGGAATAGAGGTTATTCATTTGGACTCTCTATTTTGGAAGCCAGGCTGGGTTGAGAGCGAACTAGAAGAATTTTCGGCAGTACAGAGGGAAATTGTCAAAAAGCAACAGTGGATCATGGAAGGCAATTACAGCAATACCTTTAATATCAGGGCGGAGAGGTGCGATACGGTTATATACCTTGAGCTTCCATTATGCATCTGCCTGTACCGGGTTTTGAAAAGGTGGATAACCAACATTGGCAGAACCCGGCCGGACATGGCAGAGGGGTGCCAGGAAAAAATGGACTGGCCATTTATTAAATTCATCATTACAACTTATGGATCCCGCAAGAAAAAGATGGAAGAACGGCTAATGAAATTTCAGGCTGCAGGAAAAAAGATCATTGTGTTGAAGAGTAAAGAGGAGATTGAACTTTTTGTAAAAGGCTTGAAAGGCAAGGTAAATAGGGTTTGTTAGTTGGAAGCTTGAAAATCTGTTAAGGACGGTAAGAGTAATGATGCAAAGTAAGCCAACTGTGGTTTATAAATTAAAAAAGTTGCACACAAAATTTCTAAAGTGGTCCATAAGAAAGGAAAGCGGCGCATAACTGCCAAACCAAACAGCGGAAAACTTTATCCCATAAAACGATCAAAATATAAGATGTTTATGAAAGCAGGTTGATAAAAATGAACCCGCCAAAACATATTGTGTCAGCAACTGCCATTGTCTTAAATGACAATAATGAAATTTTGCTGATCAAAGGTCCGCGAAGAGGATGGGAAATGCCAGGCGGACAGGTTGAAGAGGGAGAGTCTCTTAAAACTGCAGCAATCAGAGAGACGAAGGAAGAGTCAGGGATCGAAATAGAAATTATGAAATTCTGCGGTGTTTTCCAAAATGTCAGTGATTGCATATGCAATACTTTATTTCTGGGAAAACCCGTTGGAGGCAAATTGACAACCAGTTCAGAGAGCCTGGAAGTAGGTTTCTTTTCCATTGAGGAAGCCTTGAAAATGGTTACATGGAACAATTTCAGGCAAAGGATTGAGTATTGCCTGAATGATGAGTATCAGCCTTTTTATGTTGATTTTAATAAATGATATCACTTAATCTATGAGCGGTTTTGAGTAGTGCATTATTAATACCGTGTATATGCGTCATCTTAATCAGTTTTATCAATTGGCTGTATTCGCAAAGTTTGTTGCTTACAAACTAGTTTTAATTACTGAGTTGATTGGAGTGGAAGGCACTTGATCCTCGTAAATGCTGCCGCATTTCCTTCGTGCGGTGTCTATTCGAAGGAGTTTATTCAATGTCCTGCGGGAAGAGAGGGAGCGGGAAACGCCGAGGAGCTCTGTTCCTCCCCGCGGCAGCTTGAGTGACTGGAGCGGAAATCAACGGGCAAGCTTTATAGTCCAAAAACAACAATCTATACGAATAGAGCCTTTCGATTTAAAAATTTATTGGTGATTGTGTAATACGCTTCGCGAGCATAGCGGCTGCCCATTGCCACCTGGGCGGTACAATGCTTGACATCCTATACTGTAACGTTTATTATTACAGTTAGATAATTGCTTATCATTTAGGAGGCGGACATGAACAGTGAATTCACACTTGCCATTCATAGTTTAACCCTGCTTGCGCTGCAGCCGGATCGGATGTCAACAAGCGATGCCATAGCCGAGAGTGCAGGTGTTCACCCTGTTCGCATTCGTAAAGTGTTAAGTCTGTTAAAAAAACATGGATTTATTAAGTCAAAAGAAGGTAATGGCGGCGGATTTATTTTTGCGCTTGACTTAGATAAAGTTAATCTTTGGGATCTTTATAAAATTACTTCTGAAGGTACACTCCAGCCTAAATGTCCGGAATCGAATGAACAGTGTATTGTGGGAGCGAATATGCAGAGAGTTCTATTTGCCATTTTTTTAGGTGCTGAAGAACATATGGGAGAGTATTTAAAGACCTTTACCATAAAAGAAATTATCGACCTTATCAATCAGGAACAATAAAGCGGTAATGGTGACTCCATACCGCATGATTTTTTCTTATTTAAATGTAATAAAAAAAGTTACAGTTTGACCTATCGGTGTAAATCACTTAATTTGGGGTATGGTTTAGAATACAGTTAAAATTAATGGAACTAAAATAATATAAGAAGGTGAAACAAATGCAGGCTAATAATAATTCAATATTAAAAGTAGGGGATTGGATTAAGGGAAAAACACAAAAAGGTGAATTGATTCTAGGTTATATTGAAACTCTTGATATAATGAAAGGTATAGTACAAGTAAAAGTAGTGACAAGTGATAATCAAGAAACGATTGGAAAAACCATACAAATGTTAAGCAGGAGAGTTAAGCGATTACCTGAGTCTAAAGTGGCCAACAAGGAACAAATTCACTTTCTAATAGACTTGGCACTTTCAACAGGGGATGAAGAATGGTTCATTGAGCTTTCTTCCAAATTAAATTCAATGAAGGAGCTAGTTAAGGGAGTATAATAGACATATAGATTCCTGTGATAAGGTTGAAAACCCTCATTTGGAAAATTAAAAATCCCTCTTCGTAGTCAGAGGGATTTTTTTCTATTATTTTTTCTTCGCAATTGGACCTTCAAACACTTCGGAGTTTTTGGCAAACTTAAATTCAGTCATAGCTTGGCCGCCGGTAGATAGATTCGGATAAAAGTTCACATGGTTCCCAGTGTTTTCAGCCTTTTTATTTTCCATACCTTTAGCACGTTCGATTGCTTCTTCGAAAAGGGTTGCATGAGCTGCTTCCCGGTCGATTAAGAATTGGAACATTTCTCTTGCACCTGGGTCTGCTACGTGGCGATACAGTTCTTCATAAACTTTTTTAGCGCGAAGCTCGGCTGCCAGGTCCGATTGAAGGTTGGCAACAAGGTCACCGACATTATTAATGAAATTTCCGGTAAACGGAGTGCCTGATGAATCCACAAAATCAAGGCCATGGCCGTCAAGGATTGTGCTTTTTAGCACCGTTGAATTTTGATGGATCATATGATTGACATAGCCTTTTGCGTCAGAAAGGAGGTTTCCTTCTCCTGCCATTTTCCGCTCGTCACTGCCCAGTTCATCCATCATCTGTTCTTTATCCGGGCCACCCATAAGCTGTGTAATACATGCCCCTACCATCTCAAGATGGGAAATTTCCTCTGTAGAGATATCCATCAAAAGATCACGAATAGCTGGATCAGGAGTGCTAAAGCTCTGTGCAAAATATTGAAGGCAAGCCTTTAATTCTCCATTAGCTCCTCCAAATTGCTCTAGCACTGCAGCCGCATAAGCCGGATTTGGTTCTTTCACATCAACGGGAAACAATAGCTCTTTTTTGTGGATATACATATTCAACCTCCAAATATTAGATTTACATACTAATCATTCCCATTAGTCTTTTACATAAACATAAATTTTGTTAAATTAGTAGAATGGTAAAGGAAAAAAGTAAAAATCCCCTGCAGTTAATCTGCAGGGGTTAATGCGATTCTCTTATATACTTTGCTCTACAATTTGCCCTTTTCTACGTTAACTCTTCCGGAAAAAAACACAGCTCCCCCGCCCATATCAGAAAGCCGGTCAGGGGTCAGGGAGTTGACAAGCTGATTGGTGCCAGGAGCTTCTGCCCAAAGGCCTTGTGAAACTACCACACCAGGCAGGACGTTTTCACCTACAGCTGCTTTCATCTCACAGTCTCCACGAACATTCCATACTCGCACCATATCCCCATCTTTGATACCTGCCGTTTCTGCATCTTTTACATTCATATGAAGGCGAGGCTCCTTTTCCAGCTGAACATGCTTTTCATTGTTGGAGAAAGTAGAGTTTAAGAAATTATGGTTCGGTGCCGGGACAAATAAGAAAGGAAAGCTGCCTTTTTCCTCCAAAGGAATATAAGTTGGCAGAGGCGGGAAACCATCATCCTTCATTCTCTGAGAATATAATTCTATTTTCCCGCTTGGTGTTGGAAGCTTGCCAGGGAAAAGCGGTTTTACCTTCGCTTTTATGAATTGGTTTTCCTTTAAAGATTCCATATTTATCTCTTCTATAAAAGGATTAGCAAGAAAGTTAAGCGCCTGTTGAATCATTTCCTCTTCTGTTTCCTGAAAAACAGATTCATCAAAGTTCATCCCATCAGCAAGTAGACGGAAGACCTCCACATTGGATTTAGACTCCCCATAAGCATCCATCACTGGCTGCTGGATTTGCAGGTAATGATGCCAGTATGAGGTATAAAGATCCGTATTTTCATAGGAAGAAGTAGCGGGCAGTACAATATCAGCAAATTTAGCGGTTTCTGTTAAAAATAAATCATGGACTACAAGAAACAAGTCTTCCCGCTGAAATCCTTTACGTACTTTATTGCCATCCGGCGCTACAACTGCCGGGTTCGTACCATACACAAACATAGACTTAACCGGCTCTTCCAATTCCAGCAGGGCTTGACCAAGCTGATTCATATTAATCATCCGTGTATTTTTATTTTTCAAAAGGTCAGGACGCTGCAAGGCTGCAGTGTTGATAGCAAGGTAACCCGAGTTTCCTTTAATGGCCCCGCCGCCTTTAATAAGCCACTGGCCAGTTAGGGCAGGAAGGCAGGAAATGGTGCGGATGCACATTCCGCCATTATCATGATGCTGCGGCCCATTGCCAATCCGGATAAAAGAGGGAGACGTACTTCCATACATACGAGCCAGCTTGTAAATGTCCTCAATTGGAACTCCAGTAATGCCTGAAACGGTTGCTGGATCGTATTGGACTACATGATCGCGCAGCTCTTCATGTCCGACTGTGTATTCATGCAGAAAATGTTCATTAACCATGTTTTCGGAAAAAAGGATATGCATAATCCCCAGCGCAAGTGCGGCATCTGTACCAGGGGTGATCGGAATAAACCAATCGGCCATTCTGCCAGTCTGATTTTTATGCACATCAATCACAACGATCTTAGCACCCTTTTTTCGCGCCTTTTGTGCCAGCACAACCTGGTGCATGTTGGTGCTGACGGCATTGATGCCCCAGAAAATGATCAGCTGTGAATGGTTGGTGTCTTCAGGATCGATGCCAAAGCTGCCTCCCATTGTATAACTGTATCCGACAGTACCCGCAGACTGGCAGATGGTCCTATCCAATCGCGAGGCACCGAGTTTATGAAAGAATCGGCGGTCCATTCCTTCGGCGCTGAGTCTGCCCATATTTCCATAGAAGCTGTATGGCAGGATACTTTCCGGTCCATCTCTTTTTATTAGATCTTTCCAGCGTGAAGTAATGGTGTCTATGGCTTCTTTCCAGCTGATACGCACAAACCGGCCTTCGCCTTTGCTGCCAACCCGCTTTAAGGGATATTGCAGCCGCTTCTCATCATATAACCGTGCAGGCATGTTCCGCACTTTATTGCAGATATTGCCTTTTGTAACCGGATGATTGGGATCTCCTTCAATCTTTACGATTTTTCCGTCTTTTTTATGGATTAGTAGTCCGCATTGATCCGGGCAATCCAATGAGCAAACGGAAGGAAATACACCATTCGAAATATCCTTGTAAGAGCTCATGCCAAACAAAACTCCCTCCCTGATCTTATTAAACTGATAATATCACAAAAAACGGATTAATTAATCTAGTTAAATGTTATAGACACTTCCCACTTACTCCCAGTGAATTTCTATGTTGAAACAGAAAAGCTCACATTTGAAACATAGAGAGCGAATCTTTTTTGTAAAATAGGATTGTTCAGGAACAATTTAACCATGAATCATCACATAAGCGCTGGATGGGTTATTTGAAATTGCCAACTTATCTATATGAAGTAAGAATAGGTGTTATGAATACATTGAGTAGGAGTGCAAAGCTAAATGACTACTAGAATTGCTATTATAGACGATCATAAACTTTTCAGAGAGGGAGTAAAAAGGATCCTTGAGCTTGAAGAGAATTTTGAAGTAGTAGCAGAGGGTGATAATGGCCGGGATGCACTTATGATAGAAAAGACCTATAAGCCTGATGTTTTTATTATGGATATCGACATGCCTTATATGAATGGGATTAAAGCAACCAGCAAACTGATTGAAAAAAAAACTAATAGCAAAATTATTATTTTATCCATTCATGACGATGAGAACTATGTGACCAGTGTGCTCCAGCTTGGTGCGAAGGGTTATTTGTTAAAAGATATGGGGGCAAAGGCACTAATCGAAGCAGTTGAAGCTGTTGCGGATGACAAGTGTTATTTGGACCCAAGGGTTACTCAGAATATTATTGAAGAATATCGTAAACTTGCCTCATCCAATCTTAGCAGTGCTGCAGCTTCAGGGTCAAGAGTGGAGCGTCCGCTGCACTTGTTAACACGGCGGGAATGCGAAGTCCTTCAGCTGCTTGCAGATGGCAAAAGCAATATTGGCATCAGCAAAGCTCTATTCATTAGCGATAAAACCGTTAAAAACCATGTGAGCAGCATTCTGAGAAAAATTAGAGTGAACGACCGGACGCAAGCAGTTCTATTGGCCATCAAAAGAGGCTGGGTCAGTATAAACTAGTCATGGTTAAGGCTATGATTTTGAGTACATCTATAAAGGCATGTTCTTGTGAGCATGTCTTTTTTTGCGGGCATGAAAGCTTGGCAAATAGAGACAGTTGTATAGGATACTTTTTAAGGTAAAGAGAAAGAATAAAGGAGAAACCTTATATGATAGGTGATAAAATGAATCGGTTTTACAAACGTTATTCAGATATAATTTTTTACTTGCTTAGTGAAAATAAATGGAATAGTTTAGCACAATTAGCAGACAAAACGGGGTTTTCCAAAAGCACCATTTGGCGTGACCTTGAATTTCTGGAAACGATCTTGCCTGATGATTGGAAGCTTGAAAAGCATGAAACCTTCGGGATTCGGCTGTCTAAGCCTGAAAGCGGAACGCTAGAAAGCATATTGGGGCATATAAGAGAAAAGAATTCCTATTTTCATACTTTGAAATTAATCCTTTTAAATGACGGCGTGGATATTTCGCAAATTTCGCAGGAGGTCCATATTAGCCGTTCCACTGCATACCGCCATATTGAAAAGCTTCAGGATGTCCTGCAAGAGGCGGAGTTAACGTTGACTGCCAGCCCGTTTAAACTAGTGGGTGATGAAAAAAATATTAGGCGATTTATTATTCAATATTTGGATTTGATGGCCTTTAAAACAGAGGATGCCATTAGTTCGGTCAATTTTGAAGAATTTCAAACCGCATTGCTTAAGCAGCTATCAAACTATTCCATGTCATTGCGGACCGGGGCACTGCTGCGACTTAAGATGATTATCTATATTTCTAATTTGCGCGTTTCAATGGGGTATTTTGTTTCATTTTCTAAATCCACTTTAGCAGCTTATGAGGAAAGTAAGTTTTTTTTAATTTCTAAAGACTTGGTGCATTTTATGGCCAAAAGTCCATCTCGTGAGATACAGCTGCAAGAAATACTCTTTTTTGCTATCTATCTTATGAGTGAGGAAAGACCGATTAACAGGTCTCAGCATCTCCGATATCTCCGCGGGAGAAAAATAGGAGAGCGAGAGCACCCGTTTGCCATTTTCCTGGATAGTCTTTCAACTTATGTTGGGTTTAATCTTACGGAGGATGATATTTTTTTATTTCATATTTATCAAACGTTGAAGAGAATTTCGCTTGAAAATGAATTTAAAACAGAAACCATTCGCAATTCAATGCTTCAATACCTGCCTTATTATGAGTCCAATACCATTTTCCAAACGATAGAGGAGCGCGCAATAAAAGCTTTTTCAAAGGTTCCTCTTATCATAAAGAAACTGGATGTACTCGAGATTTTTACACTCCTTCAGGCTGCGATTTTACGAAAAAAAAATCAGCACACGATACAAGTTGCTTTAGTGTGCCGAACATATTATGAAAAAGATTATATTCGAGAAATTCTTAAGTATCAGCATGGAAATCACCTGGCAATTTCAACTCTGGATGCTTCAAGCATGGATCTGATCTCTAAGTACGAAGAGTTTGATTTGATCATTTCTACAGATTATCATGATTCAACCAATCTAATTGGGTACATCCCTACCATAAAAGTCTCTACTTTTCCAACTCCATCAGAATTAATGGAAATTAATGAATTTATTCAGGATCACTTTTTTGAACAAATTGGCCTTGATAAAGAAATGGTCTATCCTTTTGAGAAGAGAGGAGATTCTTAGTAACATTGTGATTGAAAGGTGATTTATACCATATGACTGAATGGTATTCTGCTAAAGGAAAATGCAGCTTTGCCTTTTCAGGGAGTTTGTACAGGATGGTTCTGAAAACAGTCTTAAGTTTCAATTGTACTTATCCGGGAGCAGCATTTTCTAGATGATTCATACTGAAAGAATAATGGGGCTGGCGGCAGCATACTGTTATCAATTTTTCACTCCCTAATAGTAGTATGTTTTTATTAGGCTCTTTTCGTATAAATTGTTGTTTTTGCTTAAGAACTCTACCCGTTGATTTCCGCTGCAGGCACTCGCTTTCCACGGGGCTACCGGGAGCCTCCTCGACGCTCTGCGTCTGTGGGGTCTCCCTTGGAACGCTACTCCCGTAGGAGTCTCGCGCCTTCCGCTCCAATCAACTCAGTGATTAAAATTGGTTTGAAAGCAACAAACTTTGCGAAAACAGCGTTTTATTAAAATAAAATGTTTGATTTCCAATCATATTAATGTTTTCCTGTACAGCCTGAGGGGTAGTGAAAGGTATTTCCATTGCTTTTAGCTGAAATTCCCGCTAAAGTTTTAAACAAGATGGTTGGTAGGAAAGGTTGAGATTCTTCATTGAAAATATTGATTACTGGTGCAAATGGTTTTCTGGGAAAAAAGCTTTCGTTAAGGCTTTTGGATCAGGGACATGAACTATATTTATTAGTAAGAAATAGAAATCGATTGAACGCTTTTATGGATAAAGAAGGAGAGGGCTACTCCAGGCAGATTCATATTTTAGAAGGTGATGTTACAGAAAAGAATCTCGGTTTAAACATGGAGCTCGTGAAATCTTTAACTGGTGAGATCGATGCAATCTATCATGGTGCTGCATTGCTGTCATTTGATGAAAAAGACCGGGATAGAACTTATCAAGTGAATGTTGAAGGAACAAAGAATGTGTTGGAGTTTTCATTGGAAATTAGCTGTTGTAAAGTATTCTATATAAGTACTGCATATACGGTCGGACAAGAAACGTCAGGATCAGAAACGCTTTATTCTATGGATAGAAGCTTTGTGAATCCATATGAAGCATCAAAGTGCGAGGCAGAGCATTTGGTTTACGGTTACAGTAATAAACTTGAAACAGTCATTCTCCGGCCCGGCATTATTATTGGTGATTCAAAAACTGGAGAAGCAGACACCAATTTTGGCCTGTATGGATTTTTAAAAGGAGTTAAGATTTTAAAAAAGCGGGCAGACCGGAGACAGGGAGACAAGAAATGCAGGATTTTTTTAGATCCGGAAGTAGCTCAGAATTTTGTGCCTGTCGATTATGTTATTGAAGTGCTGGAAGCAGCCTTGTTCCATAGCAGGAATCGTGATATTTTTAACATCACAAATCCTAACCCGCCGCGGCAGTCAGAGATTTTATCGATTGTGAAAGAGATCCTGGATTTCCCGCAATTACAGATGCATTCACTATCATCAAGCGATGATATGTCTAATGAAGAAAAAGCCTTTTATGATTCAATGAGCATTTTCCATAGCTATTTTCAGCGTACAATTGATTTTCCAACAGGTCATACAGAAAGAATGCTCACATCTGCAGGGCTTCCTTTGCTGAATATGGATAGGGAAGTGTTAAAAAGGATTATAGAAGGGTTTTTAACGGATAAGGCGAGGGTTCCCTCGTGATAAATAGAAAAGACCGCGGATAATAATCCACGGTCTTTTTCATGTGCGCCCGGCATGGGTGCAGTCTATAGGGTGAAAGTCCCGAGCCATGAAGG
>NZ_JAGGQS010000016.1:0-34069 GCF_018613175.1 Bacillus sp. ISL-47
TTATTCAATGTCCTGCGGAAAGAGAGGGAGCGGGAGACCCCACAGGCGTGAAACGCCGAGGAGGCTCTCGTTCCTCCCCGCGGGTTCGCTGCGTGACTGGAGCGGAAATCAACGGGCAAGCTTTATAGTCCCAAAACAACAATCTATACGAAAAGAGCCTAAAAGAAAAAGGGCTGCTGCAGCTCGTCTTTTTCGTATTAACGGAGCAAATTGTTAAAAAGATTTTAAAAGAAGGGTTGATTATTTTTTAGATCTGAAATAAAATAAGAAAAATCAGAAAAATTAACAGGAAACACGATGAAAGGGAGTAGTAAGGAATATTTATTGTTTAGAGAGCTGCCGGCTGGTGAAAGGCAGTCAGTAAATTCCCCAACTCGCCCGGGAGTGGTAAGGCTGAAATGTAGGCCTTAACGGTTGACCGCCGTAATCCAGTCGTTAAGCGGGTTCGTTTGTTTTTTAGCGAATCAAAAAGAGTGGTACCACGTAGGCATAGCCTGTCGTCTCTTATGAGATGGCAGGCTTTTTATTTTTTTAGCGAACTTAAATTAATGGTGAAAAGGTGGTTGTCAACGTGAAAAATAATGAAAAGTATTCAAGAGGTTATTTTATGCCCCCGGTGAAAAGCTTGAAATGGTCTGAGAAGGAGTATATTACTGAAGCTCCGACTTGGTGCAGTGTCGATCTTCGAGATGGAAATCAGGCCTTGGTAGTCCCTATGAGCTTAGAGGAAAAGCTGGAATATTTTCAATTACTTTTGAAAGTGGGTTTCAAGGAGATAGAAGTTGGCTTCCCCGCTGCCTCTGAAACAGAATATGCTTTTTTGCGGACATTGATTGAACAGGATTTAATTCCGGAAGACGTAACGATTCAAGTGCTAACACAGTCAAGAGAACATATCATACGAAAAACGTTTGAATCGCTGCAAGGTGTTAATAAAGCAGTGGTCCATCTGTACAATTCAACTTCAGTGGCACAGCGCGAGCAAGTATTCAGGAAATCGGAAGAAGAAATTATAGACATTGCTGTAACCGGTGCAAAACTGCTCAAGAAATATGCTGCTGAAACCGAGGGAAACTTTCAATTTCAATATTCACCGGAAAGCTTCACCGGTACAGAAATGGAATTTGCCCTTGAAATATCAAACCGGGTACTGGATATATGGCAGCCAACAGCTGAAAACAAGGTTATTATCAACCTTCCCGCTACGGTGTCAATGTCAATGCCTCATGTTTACGCAAGCCAAATCGAGTTCATGAGTGATCATTTGCACTTTCGTGACAATGTGATTCTCTCACTGCATCCGCATAATGACAGAGGAACTGGTGTGGCAGATGCAGAGCTGGGCATGCTTGCCGGAGCACAAAGGGTGGAAGGAACGCTGTTTGGAAATGGTGAAAGAACAGGAAACGTTGATATCGTCACACTAGCCTTAAATATGTTTTCACATGGGGTTAATCCAAAGCTTAATCTTGAACATATACGTGAAATTATATCAAGTTATGAAGAGTTAACAAGAATGAAAGTTCATGAAAGACATCCATATGGGGGAGAGCTTGTTTTTACTGCTTTTTCAGGATCCCATCAGGATGCCATTGCTAAAGGGATAAAATGGCGTGAGGAAAGAGAACGCCAGTATTGGACAGTGCCTTATCTATTAATTGATCCAAAGGATATCGGCAGAGAGTACGAAGGGGATATAATCCGTATCAATAGCCAATCCGGCAAAGGGGGAATCGGTTATGTTCTTGAGCAAAACTATGGGCTTGACCTTCCCGCCAAAATGCGTGAAAGCTTTGGTTATAGTGTAAAAGATGAATCAGACCGCTTACACAAAGAACTTTTGCCAAATGAGATCTATGATATCTTTATAAATAAATATGTGAATAAAAATAGCCCTGTTGAGTTTATTAATTATAGATTTACTCAAAATGAAAACTACGAAACTATTGTATTTATCAGAATAGATAATGAAGCCCATGAGTTTATTGGCGAGGGAAATGGAAGGCTGGATGCCATCAGCAATATTCTCCGAACCAAACTCGGCATCCATTTTAAAGATTTAGTCTATAAGGAGCATGCCCTTGAAATAGGCTCTGGGTCAAATGCTGTATCTTATGTAGGTTTCACCGCTTCGGATGGTGAGATTTATTGGGGCTGCGGAATTGACCCAGATATTATGACATCCTCTGTAAAAGCTCTGTTCAGTGCTGTCAACAACATGATCGAGAATGTCCAGCTTCCACTTCAAAAAGGATTATCAGCATTAAAAAATTAAGGAATATCAGCCCTGCTAAAAAAGCCGAAATAACGAGTAATATTCAGAAAAATATAAAAGGTAAAGCCGAAATGCCGAAATATAATTAAATATTGGATTTTATTTCTTTTTTCCAATGTTGAAAGTATCTTTTTTCTTTTTTATATTAAAAGTGTCAAAGTTATGCATTTCTGTATAGAAGGAGGGATGCATATCAAATACTTTTGTATCCGCTGTGACTGGGGATTCCGTCTTGGCAAAGAGAGAGCCAGCTCATTAATGATTGGGGCTGAACATGGTGGAATGTAGGACGAAAAAGACAACCTTGTCCATCTTGGTGAAAGAGATTTTAAACAAATAAACAACTTTTATTGGAGGCGTTAAGAATGACTACGAAAGCAGCACGCAAGCGTAGGAAAATTAAGCGTTTCCTTCAAAAGGAATTAAAAAAAGGCAGAGTAAAAAGGGGCAAAGCGATCGCTGCAGTTTAAGGCGCAATCAACTAGTCCAGAAGCAGAAACCGGGGTATGGAAATACCTCGGTTTTGTTTTTTCATTATAGCTGAATTAAAAAATAGTCCTTCTAATAAAGCTGCTGATTTTGGCAAGGCGGAAATGCATGTATATCTTGAATCATATAAAACTCGTATTGTTTTAAGGCGAACTGAGATTGATACAAGTATTCAATAACTAAAAGTTTTCCTTCCGAAATATCACACAAAATCCCCGAGGTTCCTTGCCCGTTTGCTAATGAAATTCCCACAGGCTGGCCAATTAAGTATGAAACTTTTTGCTGCCAAAGCATTGTCAACACTCCTTCATCAACATCATATGGCCATGGAGACTACATGTTCCGGTTCTTAAAGGAGATTGTGGATTGGTTTTCTCGGCTTTACTCTAGCACCTTTCGTTCCAATCAACAGCAGGTTTTACAGAGTCTTTATTTTAGGCTATTTTCGCAAAGTTTGTTGCTTAGAAACTAGCTTTAGTTTACTGAGTTGATTGGAGTGGAAGGCACTTGACTCCTGCATGAGGAGAGGGAGCGGGAGACCCCGCAGGCGTGAAACGCCGAGGAGGCTCCCGTTCCTCCCCGCGGAAAGCAAGTGACTGGAGCGGAAATCAACGGGCAAGCTTTATAGTCCAAAAACAACAATCAATACGAAAAGAGCCTTATTTTAAAAAGGATAAAGGTTTAGGTATATGGAATGTAATCTACAAAACTTTTTTTAGGAGGATGAAAATGAGTACTCCTGTCATAAGTACAGAAAGATTAATTTTAAGAGAAATGAATAAAGATGATGTTGAGAATCTAATGCAAATATTTTCTGATTCCGAGGCTATGAAGTATTATCCGTCAACTAAGGATGAAAAGCAGACGATGGAGTGGATTGACTGGACTTTGGGCAATTATGCTAAATATGGTGCTGGTCTTTGGATCGTGGAGAATAAAGAAACCGGAGAATTTCTTGGACAGTGCGGACTTGTTCCGCAAGAAGTTGATGGTGTGACCGAAATGGAGATAGGATATCTGTTTGCCAGACGTGTATGGGGAAAGGGATATGCGACAGAAGCGGCGTTAGCCTGCAGGAATTACGGTTTTGACCAGATGAAGTTAAAGAAGATCATCTCATTACCCGATGTCCATAATCTTCCTTCTGCAAAGGTAGCTGAGCGGATTGGGATGAAGATTGAAAAGACCATACAGAAATGGGGAAAAGAAGTATTTGTTTATTCAATCACAAAATAGTCTTTCTTTGAGGCAGGTGATGGGGATTGGAAGTAATTGAACTGCAGAAAGAGGAAATCAGAAAAGCTCTGGATTTAGTGTGGCATGTATTTCTGGAATTCGAAGCACCTGACTATTCTGAACAAGGTATTAAAGAATTTAGTAAGTTTATATCCTACGATTCCATCATTACAAAGTTAGCAGAAGGAGAATTACACTTTTGGGGTTGTGAAGATAATGATAAGTTAGTTGGGGTAATGGCAACACGCAGCATTAACCATATTTGTTTGCTGTTTGTAAAAAAGGAATATCAACGGCGGGGGATAGCAAGGACTTTATTTGAGTTAGTTAAAGAGGGTTGCAGAAAGCATAAACATCTTGGATGAATAACTGTTAATTCATCTCCGTATGCGGTCGAAGTTTATCATCGTCTCGGGTTTGAAGATACTGATCAAGAGCAAACGGTGAATGGGATCCGGTTTACACCTATGTCGTATTTGTTAAAATAAGTTCACTGATAAACCCTGCAGAATCGTGCACGAAAAGTCGGATGGGAAGTTTCATCTCCTGCTAAAGTATGGGTATAAGGAGGTCATCGAAGTGGACTCGCTCAAAATGATGAATGATGCCATGAAATTTATTGAGGATCATCTAACAGAGAATATTAATTTTAAGGAAGCTGCAAGTATAGCTTATTGCTCGGAATATCACTTTAAAAGAATGTTTTCCTTTCTCGCAGGAATCCCGCTTTCTGAGTATATTCGCCGCAGAAGACTGACACTGGCGGCATTCGATTTAAGAGATCCAAACAGGAAGGTGATTGATATTGCCGTCAAATACGGATATAGTTCACCAGACGCTTTTACAAGGGCGTTTCAGCAGCTGCATGGCATCACACCGACAGAAGCAAGAAATAATGGCCATTCACTTAAAGCGTATCCGCCAATGACCTTCCAATTATCCATTCAGGGAGGCAATGAAATGAATTATCGAATTGTTGAAAAAGAAGCATTCCGCATTATAGGGATTAAAAAAAGAGTGCCCATTGTATTCAGCGGAGTTAATCCTGAGATTGCAGCAATGTGGCAAAGCTTAGATGAAGAAAGAATAAATGAACTTAAAAATCTATCGAATATTGAACCATCTGGAATAATCAGCGCATCAACGAACTTTTCTGAAGGCAGAATGGAGGAAAAGGGGGAGCTGGATCATTATATTGGTGCAGCAACGACAAAGGAGTGTCCCGAAAACTTAGCCATGCTTGAAGTACCTGCATCCACATGGGCGGTGTTCCAGGCGGTTGGACCGTTTCCTGAAACACTGCAAAATGTATGGGGGAGCATTTATTCCGAATGGTTTCCAGCTTCTAATTATGAACAAAGAGAAGGTCCTGAGATTCTTTGGAATGAAAATAAAGATACTGGCTCGCCAACTTTTAAAAGTGAAATTTGGATACCGGTTTTGAAAAAGTAAGATATGTTAAAAAAGCTTCCCGCAAAACGAGGGAAGCTTTTACTCTATTCCATCCACTTTTTATAAAGAGCATCAAATTTGCCCTGCAGCTTCATTTCATCCATCCACATTTCAAGGTAGCTGGCATAGATGAAGTCACCGCGGGGAATCATATAGCCTTTTTCGTTATTTGTAAAAGGGTCGTCTGTCAGGGCTGCATATAATCGTGAATCCTCCTTAGCATAAAGAATGGCTTCCACTGTGTCAGTAATCATAACATCATACGTTCCATCGGCCACCAGGCCAGGAATATCAAGATTGTTTTCTACAACTGTTACATCTGCATTATTCAAATACTGTCGGACAAAGACTTCATTTGTACCGCCTGGATTTACGCCAATGCGGACGGAAGGCTTGTTGATGTCTTCGATGGAAAGATACTTATCCTTATCTTCAGCCCGTATTAAAGGTACTTTTCCAAAGGAAAGGTAGCCCTGCGATACATACGCAGTTTTTTGTCTGGAAGTATTACGTGTTACACCGCCGACAGCAATATCAAATTTGTCTGCATGCAGGTCCTTCATCATGTTAGGCCAGGTCGTTGTAACAAAACGAACCTCAACACCAAGATCCCTGGCAAGTTCTTTAGCTGCATCCACGTCATAGCCTTCAAACTCGTTTGTTTCTGGATCCAGATAGGTAAAAGGCTTGTAGTCCCCGGTCATGCCTACTCGTATGTATCCTCTCTCGATAATTTCATCCAACTGGGAAGCTTCAGCTTTTTTCTGGTGGCCCGGAGCCTTTTCTGATGCGGATTCAGCAGAAGCATTTTGTGCAGAAATCAGGTCGTGGCTGACATAACCGGTTCCAATAAGAGATAAACTGAGAACTCCGGCGAGTAAAGCTTTTTTCCATTTCATTAACATGTGTGTTCCTCCTTTTATGGGTGTGTTAAAAAATAATATATTTATTGTAGTCTAAATAGTTAGATATTTCTGTTAAATAATGAGAAATAAATAGATTTACCTACTAGGATTTTACAAACCCCTTCAAAAGTAATAGGGAAAGATTGTATGCATGCAATGGTAGGGGTAAAAGAAGGTGTTTTTTTCTGGTGAAGGAAATTTGTTCGAGGAACAGCATTTTTAATAGGATACGAGAAATGATTGATGCAGCTTTCAAAATTGAGGACCAAACTGCAAGTTAAGTAGAGTATTTTGGCGGAGTTAGGCTCTAAAAGCGCTGCATTAATGGAAAAAAGCAGAAATTTAACGCTATGACCAAATGAAACACTTGATTTTGCGGATTAACAGGAGCCTTTAGCTGCGATAAAAGGTATTAACTGCAACTAAACTGCCAGTGTAATCCTGAACAGGGAATTTCGTCAACATAGGCCATTTTATCATCAACTCCCCTCAAATATCATCAACTTCGCCCGGATAGCGTCAACTCGGGCTAAAATATTATCAGCTGCCAAAATAAAAAGGAAGGAGCATGTTACTCCTTCCCGGCACCTAGTTCGACAGCTAATTCAAGAATTGTTTTATTGATCCGCCATACATAGTAAAGGTGGTGAATGAGGTCACGCTGGGATTGTTTTCTGGTTGGAGCGAGGCGTTCAATTTGTTCCCGTTCTTCTTCAAGGCTGTAGACAAGCGCTCCGTTTCCGTTGCCTTTTATCACTTCTATCAATGTTTCGATATTCAGATCCAGTTTTTCTTCGATCCTCTTGAAGACATCCACTAATTCGTCCGGGTAGTCAAAGCCCTTCCGATAGGAGGAGGCAACTAAATGTCTGGCATAGTAATTTATTGCAGCGAATATCGTGATCCATCTGTTTACATCCGAGTTGCGGGGGGACCCGGGTTTTTGGGTTAGCGATTGGGCTTCCGTTTTGATTGTCTGCAGTTTTTGATCCAGGGTAAATGCACTCCCGGATAGTTCCTTTACATTTACATCTTCTCTAAATCCCCGTACATACTCCGTTACATAAGGCTTCAGCTCTGTTAAAAATTCATTAAAGGAGTCAGCAACCTTGTCCTTTGTTTTCTTTGGAAAAACAAACGCTGAAACGCCGAAGGCTATGGCAGCACCGGCAATTGTATCAATGACGCGGGCTCCGATAAGGGAAAAAGAAATCCCGCCCAGTAAAAGGTCATACATAAAAGCGACCAGCATGGTAATGAACATGCTCATTAAGGTGTAAGATACCTCAAGCAAATAGAAGGCGAAAAAGACGGCCACAAAAATCAGCGTAACTTCCAGTTCAGTATGGCCAGATACCAGCTTAGCCAGCGTAAATCCAATCACGGCGCCAATAATGGTACCGAGCGAGCGCTGAAACCCTTTTGTGTAAGTGCGGCCTATGGATTCCGTGCCAAGCAGGACGATAAACGCTGTCAGGAGTACCCAGTAAGGCTGGGCAGGCGAGATGATTTGGCCGACAATAATGGATAAAACTGCGGCGACTAAAGCCTGATAAGCTTTTTTAGTGGAAGGCTTTAGACTCTTCTCTGCATCTTCCGAATCGCTTTCATCTGAATCCTTTTCAGACTCTTCGTCCAAGCTTTCATCCGCTCCTCCAGGCTTCTCTTCAAATTTTTTTACACTATGAAGCGCTTGCTGGATAGTGATCGCACCTTCGATCACATGGTTCGCAATCGACTCAATCCGCCGGATTAAAAAGAACCATCCTGCAGGCTGATCTTCACGATTAAATAAATCCATAATTAACAGGCGGAGTGCCTGCACGGCCAGTTCTGCTTCTTGGAGATTCTGTTTTTCATAATGATGGGCCAGTACCTCCGCATCACGGAGAGATTGAATTACCCAAATCAGAAGCCTTCTTAGTTCATCGATGTCAAAGGCGTCAGCTTTTTTTAAGCTTCGTATCGAGTCGGTAAGTGTTTCAATCAGCATACCGGTATCAAAAACGTACAGTCGCAGCTGAGAGGGGGTTAAACCCGGCCATAGCTTCTGGACATCATCCTCATTTATATATTCAGAAGCAATGATCGCATATTCCCTAAGCTTCAGTACATTCTTCTGCAGCTCTTTTTTTCGCTGGAGGCTTAATTCCTTATCCTCCATACCCTCTATTAAAAGATTAAAGGTAAGGTTACTTTGGATATGAAAAGAACGAATACTCCTTTTTAAGTTTTTCGCGGAATCCTGGAAAAGGATGAAATTAAACAAGAAAGCATATATTATCCCAATTCCTATCCCTATGTAAAACCAGGGGAGCTGGCTGCTCGTCAGATTTAAGATCGAGGAAAAATAAACGGTCATGAAACCGATCATGCATAAAGAAAAATACCGAACTCCAAAACGGGTTAAATAAAAGCTGCCGAAAATTAAAATGATCATGGCTATATCAATGTAATAGGCATTGTATGCCAAATAGGAGCCAAGCGTAATTCCAGCCATAGCTGAAACGCCAAGCAGGAAAGTGGTCAGGATTTTTTTCCTTTTCGTATCATCCATTACAATCATGATGCCCATCATCCCGGCCATTCCGGAAACGATTGCCGGAGTAAGTGCATTAAATCCAGCTGCATGCATGATAAACAGAGTTGTAAAGACAGAGGCCATTAAACTGAGGGTAGCCCGTCCCGCTTTCTGAAACCGGATAAGTCCGGGGTCAGAAGCCAGTATACGCCCAAGCCATGGGTGTTTTATATGCAGTTCTTTCATTATGTCACCAAACTTTGCAAAATTTTTCATTTTAGAGTGCTAAAGAATATATTAACATTCGCCGTTTTAATAACCAAGTTGATTTTACCCAATCATCACCTTTTAAAAACCAAAGAGAAATTCTTTATTTTTAGATCAAAACAAGAACAAATGTTCTATAATAAAGTTATGGAGGGATTTACAATGCCACTTAGGGACAGAGGATTAGTAAAATGGCTTCCTGCACACTTTATGCCGGAACAGAGAGCGATGCTGAAAAAACTGGAAGTCGAACAGAAATATCAAAACAAGCCGCTTATCGATGAGTATGAAAGGCTGGAATACGAAAACAGGCTTCACTATGCCATGGAGTATGCTTTTTTCGTAAGTGTAAAGGTATGGAGAGAAGGCTATTTTTATGACATCAAGGGAAGAGTGAACAGGCTGGATGGGTTCAGCAAAAAGATCTACTTAGAAACAGACGATCGTTACATACAAAACATCACCTTTAATGAAATTGTCGGGGTGGAGGTGGAAGAATAATTCAATGTAAAATTTCTTTAATGGAATGTAAGTTTTTTCGAAAAGAGCGTCGAGAGAGTAAATCTATTCTCGTTAAACTCCGTAAATGTTTGTAATAAACAGGCACGAATGATAGCCTTAACGAGCATAGTTTATTTTTTCTATGCAAAGGGGAGTATCTACGTTGGTAAGTCTATCGGAGTATTTACTTTTTCTTAGAGAACTTGGACGCTTGCATATTGATTTTCAAGACTGCAGCGATACCCAAGTCTGCAATGACATCTGGCAGGATATTCTCTTACTTCAAAGGGCTTTAGATTTGACTGCTATTAATTAGCGGTCTTTTTATTGCTTTTATTTATTATTATATATGGAAAGTGCGATGCACTTGCCTGTTTGATTTCCGATCAAAACATCCTGACCCGGTTGCGGACCGGGCTCATCCTCAAAACGCATGAAGAAAATGCGTGGAACTCGCGCCTTCGCTCCATTAACAGGGTGCCAATATCAGCGTTTTAAATCTGTCTCACAATTTGGCTTGTGAACCATCAGAATAAAATGGCCCTCCACTAAAGAAACTAAGTAAAACAAAATGGTAAGGGGTATTGTATGTTTAAGCTAAAGCCGATTAAGATTCATGCAGAAAAATTGGATGAAAGTCAAAAACTGACTTCTGCAGAGATGGGGAAGCTTTGGGCTACTTATATGGGAAACAGTATGTCCTCGCTAATTTTAAGATATTTCCTGCAGCATGTGGAGGATAAAGAAATTAAATTGCTGCTTCAAAATGGACTACATCTGAGCGAGACCTTTATGAAGACAATAAAGGTTTTTTTTGAAAAGGACAATTTCCCAATTCCTTTAGGCTTTACTGATGATGATGTAAATCTTAATGCACCTAGATTGTTTGAAGATGAATTTTATGTTCACTATATTAAATATGCAGCAAAAGCGGGGCTAAGCTTATATGCTGTAGCAATTCCCCTAGTGATGAGAGATGATATAATGGCATTTTTCTCCGATTGCAGCAAATCAACGAGTGAGCTCTTAGTGCAGGTTAATCATGTTTTAATCGAAAAAGGATTCCTAATAAAACCGCCTATTATACCAGTACCGGAAAGCATTAAATTTGTTGAAAAACATAATTATTTTAAAGGGTTTGTGGGAGATATCCGGCCCCTGCACGCATTAGAAATTACGCACCTATTTGATAACGTAGAAAATAACGCAACAAGCAAAGGACTATTAATCGGTTTTATTAATGTTGCCAAGGATGAAAAGGTAAGAGAATTTTTACAAAGAGGTTTAGACATTACCAATACAGCTGCAACGCAGTTTCGAGACAAATTACATAAAGGAAACCTGCCGTCACCCGGAATTTTGGATCATTTGGTAACCAGTTCTTCATTTCCGCCTTTTTCTGATAAATTAATGCTATTTCACAAGGTGGATATGTTCTCCATGAAGGTAAGGTCGTTTGCTAATTCAGCTGCAGTGAATGGGAGAAGAGATTTAGCACTTTTATATGCAAGAGCGATGATGAGGGTTTCTATATTTGCAGAGGACGGTGCGAACATGATGATTGAAAAGGGCTGGATGGAACAGCCGCCTCATGCCAGGGATTAATGATTAATACAGGGATAAACGCTTGGCATATTCATTCGTTCAAGCGTTTTTTTATATATTTATTCCATAGTTCACTCCGAACCGTCAACGGATATTTCTAAAATAAAAAAACAAGGTTTATAATATCCATTTTTTAGAATTTTTAGATATAATAATAAAAAAGAGACTCTTGGAGGGAAATATGGGGAATGCATTAGAGAAAGCGATTGTTCTGCGCAATATTGGCAAGTATAAAGAATCTAACGAACTGCTTTTAAGATTAGTGAGCGAATTCCCGAATGATCCAATTATAAATTTTCAATGTGCCTGGAGTTTTGATGTACTGGGTGAAGAATCAAAGGCTGTGGGTTTTTACGAAAAAGCGATAGAACTTGGGCTTCAGGATGAGGACCTCCAGGGTGCCATTCTGGGTCTTGGCAGTACATATAGGACATTGGGAGAATATGAAAAATCAAAAAAGGTATTGCAAAAAGGAATGGATCAATTTCCTGACAGCCGGTCAATCCAGGTGTTTTTTTCCATGACTCTTTATAATTTGGGAGAGCACAGCTCGGCAATGGAGCTGCTTCTCAAATGCCTTGCAGAAACTACATCTGATAGGGAAATAATAAAATATAAGAAAGCGATCAATTTTTATTCTAATCACTTGGACAAAGCCTGAAATGAAATAAAAGTTTAATAGAAATGGAGAGATATTCAGAGTGAAGGCCGATAGAAAAATAAACTTTCTTCTTGGCATGGGGTATAATAATCGGAAACATCAAGAAGTTTAAGGAGATTTATAAATGAATGAGTTATTTGTAGATTTGATAGATGATTTGAAAAAGTCGAATGGCGGTCATATCCTTTATCACTACGATCAGATCGACTGTTACCGTCAAAATGCGGTATCCTATATTGTGGCAGGAGTCGAAAACGGAGGTCATGTGATGTTTGTGGAAAATGACCGAAATCTTCCTCATATAAAAAAAGAATTGGACAAGCATTTAAGCAAAGACGAATGGGCCAGGGTCCATTTTGCTAATAACTTTGATTTCTATTATTCCAATGGTAATTTTAATCCAGAGACAGTTATGAACTATTTCATAAAAAATGTCCAGCCCTATTTGGAAAGCGGTGCAGCGGTGTGTACATGGGGACTTGTGGAATGGGGAAATGTGAAGGAATACATTCCGAAAATAGAAGAGTATGAAAAGAAGTTAGATGAGGTGGTACCTGAAAAAGGCATTATTTCATTATGTGCCTATGATAACAAGAGTACACCTGATGAATTAAAAGAAAGATTAAAGCGCTGCCATGGGGTGCTGATTACAGATCGTGAATACAAATACCTGCAAAATTAAAATAGAAAAAGACTTTTTTTGAGGAGAAACAAATGGGGAATATAACCTTTAAAGATATCTATAAACCTGGGCAGACCATCCTGGAAAATGATCTTTACATTCATAATCATAATCCGGAAATGCTGCTGCAATATGACAGCAATTTTATCAGTTTTAAAAAGATGCCGACCATAAAAGAATTCATTAAAGCTCAAGATTATCTAAGAGACTATCATAAAGAGCATGGACAAAAGCATGTTCGTTTTTATTTTCCGGAAGGTGAGCCGCTTTCACAGGAGTTAAAGGACCTTTTTAGGGAAGATGAGGATTATTCCATCGGGTTCCTGGAGCTTTTCGCCATACAGCCGGAGAACTTTCCTGCTATAAAAGAAATTCCTGAGATTATTGTTGAAAATGTAACGGATGAAAAATGGGATGATTATTTAAGATTTCAATATGAACAGGATTCGGTTTATGGGGATGAGTATGCTAAAAAAAAGCAGAGTCAGCACTTGCGGAACTTTAACCATCAAGGTATTCAGCAAATACTAGCATTTTACCAGGGAGAACCTGCTGGATCAGTCGATGTCATTTTAAAAGATCATACAGCTGAAATCGATGGTTTAATGGTGCGTGAAGACTTCCAGAAAAAAGGCATTGGCAGCCGTCTGCAGAAATTTGTAATGAATCAATTCCATGATAGAACCGTTATACTGGTCGCTGACGGGGAAGATACCCCAAAGGAGATGTACCGCAAGCAAAACTATCAGTTTCTTGGAAAGCAGTATCAAGCATTAAAAGTATATGAATGAAAAAGTGTCTGGTTCTATGAGAGCCGGACCTTTTTTTATGGGAATGAATGAAACACTGTTCTGTTAAAAGAGATGGAAATCGGGCAAATAACGATAGTAAAACAGACGTTTTGTCGAAAAAAATCGAGATAGCAGGAAAAAATTCTGTATTGCGATGTAACAGTGTTATGTTACAATCAGTTCAACAGAAAGGAGTCCTGAAATTGAGCGAGGAATTGATTTCTAAAAAAGATGTGCTGGATTTAACAGGCATTTCCTACGGGCAGCTTTATCGGTGGAAAAGAAAAAACTTGATTCCCGAGGATTGGTTTGTAAGGAAATCCACCTTTACAGGGCAAGAGACTTTTTTTCCAAAAGAGAAAATCCTGGAACGGATCGAGAAAATACAGAAAATGAAGGATACGCTTTCGCTGGCTGAATTAGCGGATATGTTCTCCCCCGGTACCGCCAATCTCAGGATGACAAGGGCGGACATTATAGCTAAAGGAATTGCATCCGAACCGGTTTTGAATATCTTTCTCGAACAACAAGGCGAAATGAATGAATTTGATTTTCATCACCTAATGAGTCTTTATTTTCTTTCTGCCTTGCTGGAATCAGGAGATATTCATTTAGAGGAAGGGAAAATGCTTCTGCAGCTATTAAACGATCACCAGAAAATAGTTCATCAGCAAAATACGGTTATCTATTTCATTCGCAAGCTGGGCATTTCCAGCTGTCTATTTTCGGTGAAGGGTGAAGAGCTGTATTTTGAAAAAGGGACAAAAGTTATCGCAAGCTTATCAGTAGGCCAAAGTTCAGAAGAATTAAAATCAAAATGGATGTAGGAGGAAAAACTGTGAATACAAAAGCATTAGGCAATTTAGTGATCAACGGAATAGGGTCGTCAAATGGAGGTTTATTTGAAAAGGTTGAGTTAAATGGGAAGGGAAGGGTAAATGGAGATACGGAATGCGCTAAGCTTTATTGTAATGGTACTGGCACAATCCATGGGAATGTAAAAACGGTTAAGGCGAAGATTAGTGGCGCGGCAAAAATCAATGGAGCAGTAAAAGCGGAGGAGCTCATTATCAATGGTTCTGCCTCCATTTCTGAAGCAGTCAGCAGCAAAGTGGTGGAGGTGTCTGGAAAGTCATTCATAGGCGGATCTGTAAAATGCGATGACATGATTGTGAACGGAAAGGTATCGATAGAAGGCGACTGCGAAGCGGAAAACTTCCGTGCAGAGGGTGCCTTTTCTGTAGCTGGTTTGTTGAATGCTGAGATAATTGATATAAAGCTATTTGGAGACAGCAGAGCGAAAGAGATTGGCGGCAGGAATATAAAAGTAGTACAGCATAAAGAAAGCTTATTCAAATTAATTAAATCAATCTTTCCGTTGAAGCTTGAGGCAGAGGTTATTGAAGGCGATGAAATCGAGCTGGAAGGAACAGTGGCTGCTGTTGTTAGGGGGAGAAATGTAAAAATCGGGAAAAATTGCGAAATCGGCCTTGTTGAATATTCGGGTGAATATGAGTGCCAGCCGGAAGTGCTGGTTAAAGAATCCCGCAAAATATAAGCAGGGAGAAGTCATTGTGGCTGTAAAGAATATCAGCACCCATGGGTCCGGCAGCGCCTCTGGCGGCAGCTATAGAAAAATGGCCATTAGAGTTTTTATCTTGGTTGGAAATAAAATAAATTGGTAGCCAAAGAAGTTCCGTGTCTGATCTCTGTAATGCTCCAGGGATCAGGCACTTTTATTTGTTATGGCGGAACACACTTTCCCCTGATCCTTTCCCTCTAGGTAAACATATTCCAAATCATTCCGGGCACAATAAAAAATATTATTAGTTCTTCATAAAAGGAGAATGATTGTGTTTAAGAAAGAGCGGAAGCTAACCAATAGGCTAAGTAAAATGACAGAGGAAAATCTTGAAAAATTAAAAGAGGTATTAGGGGATAGCTCTGACCTTTCTATCCGAAAACTTAAAATCCCGGACCATGGAAATGCGGCAATAGTACATATCCTTGGAATTGTTGACGATGAAAGTATTCAGGATAATGTCATTTATCCAATCTTGCATATTTTTAAAGAAAAGCAGTATTTCAATCCGATTGATTTGCAGGAACAGCTTGTTCAAGTCATTTCCGTTCCCAAGGTCGATTTTGTTTCAGAATGGGATGAGCTTGTGGCTAATTTATTGGCTGGGGAAACGCTTATTTTGACAGATGGCAGCACAAGGGCCATTCTGGCTGGGACACGAAAAATCCAATCCCGATCCATTACTGAGCCAACTACTCAAACGGTAATTAAAGGCCCTAAGGAGGGGTTTACTGAGAATTTGGGAACCAATATTTCCTTAATCCGGGCACGAGTTCAAAATCCGAAATTAAGGGTGGAGCAGCTAAAAATTGGTAAGGTGACCAAAACGAATGTAGCGATTGTCTATATCGAAGGTTTGGCCGATCAAAACATTGTCATGGAAGCAAAAAACCGGATGATGAAAATCGATATGGATAGTATTTTGGATTCTAACTATATTGAAGAAGCAGTTAAAGACAATAGGACATTGTTCCCTCTGGTCCAAAACTCTGAGAGGCCTGATGTGGTTGTAGCTAACCTATTGCAAAGAAGGATTGCCATCCTCATAAATGGAACACCATTTGTTTTAATCCTGCCGATTGTTTTCATTCAGCTTTTTCAATCGCCAGAGGATTATTATTCAAACAGTATAATGGGCTCATTCTTAAGAATGATTCGGATTAGCTCTTTTTATGTCAACATGTACGCCTCTGCCATTTATCTGGCATTGATCACTCATCATCACGGATTAATCCCGACTACTTTGATGGTTACGTTAATGGCACAAAGAGAAAGAGTTCCTTTCCCGGCCATTGTTGAATTACTCGTAATGGAGCTTGCTTTTGAAGTTCTTAGGGAAGCAGGTATTCGAATGCCCCGGGCAATTGGTCCAGCCGTTTCCATTGTGGGAGCACTTATTTTAGGGCAGGCAGCTGTTGAAGCAGGATTTGTTTCTGCAGCCATCGTCATTATTGTAGCCACGTCAGCCATTAGCAGTTTTACACTTCCAAATCCTAATATCGTAAATGCTGCAAGAGGGCTGCGCTTTATTTTGATTTTCTCTGCTGCGTATATTGGATTTTACGGAATCATTTTAATTTCATTATGCATTTTATTGCATCTTTGCAGTTTGAGGTCCTTTGGGGTGCCTTATTTTGCTCCCTTCGCCCCAGTAAGAATAAATGAGTTAAAGGATAGCTTCATTCGTGTTGCATTGCCTTCCTTATTGAAGAAAGAAAAGCTTAAAAATCACTAAAAAGAGCAGGGATCTAAAATGAAGAAAGTCCTTAAAATGCTTTTAATTATAGGATTACTCTCAGGGTGTTCAAACTATAGGGAATTGAATGAAATTGGCCTGATCATTGCGATTGGAATTGACCTTCCTCAGGAAAGAGAAACTGGCTATCGTGTCACCTACCAAGTGATCAATCCCAGTCAATTTTCACAAAACGGAGCTGGGAATGGAATCCCGGTCATTAATTATACGGTGGAAGCTGAATCCTTTCTTGAATCTTACCGTAAAGCGTCTGTCATCATACCCCGGGAGAACAGAGTAACACATCTATCTCTGATAGTCATAGGGGAGGCGGTTGCAAGAGAAGGGCTTGATTTGCTTTTTGCCTTGGCTGAAAGAGGTGAGTCCCGGTCTACTTTTCCTGTCTTTATTGCAAGGGATACAACCGCGGAAAATATTTTAGGGGTAATCGAGCCTGTAGAGTCCAATCCAACAAAAAGCATTATCAGCACGAGTGAGAACAATCAAAAGATGTACGCTATTTCAAATGTTATGCCTGTTTATAAAGCTATATCTTTATTGGCAGATGAAGGCACCAATCTCTTACTTTCAGGTGTAAAATTAAGAAAGGAATTAAAATCGCCAAATCAATCTGAAAATCTGCAGAATATTAAGCCTGCTGTCGTTGAAGTTAGCGGCTTAGCAATGTTCAAAAAGGATAAATTGATTGGATGGTATGATGGCCAATTTGCACGTACAGCCCATTTAATCAAGTCAGAAGTTGAAAGTACTTCGTTTCCCATAGCCTGCAGCGACAATAAAAGAATCACATTCTTAACTACTGGAATCAAGAGTTCGATTAAAACAGTTTTGAAGCCTAAACTAACCCTGGAGGTAAATGTTTCACTTAAAAGCAATATTGGTGAAGTAAACTGCAATATTGATATTAGTAATCAGAAGGAGATTGAGAAACTGGAAAAGAGCTTAGAAGAAGAGATTGAAAATCAAATCAAGCAAACCATCCAAATAGCACAAGGTGAAGGCACCGATGTATTTGGATTTGGCAATAAGCTTTCAAAAGACGATTCAGCTTATTGGAAAAAACACAAAAATGAGTGGCAAACAATTTTCAGCCATGCGGATATGGATGTGAAAGTGGATGCTGTGATCTCCAATTCAGGGATGCTGACCGATCCTTATGAAATTAAATGATCAGGAGGTGAATCGTATTGTCCAAAATTAAAATAGATGGCATTCAGTTATTCTGTCTAATGGTATTATTTTTGTTTGGAACGGCAGTCTTTTTGGATTTAGGCAGTGGAGCCAATCAGGATGCCTGGATTGTTACACTTCTATCTCCTATTGCCGGATTGATCCTATTTACGATTTATTACCAGCTTTATAAACATTACCCTGACTTGCCTTTTACAGAATATGTTAAGAAAATTTTGGGGAGATACTTAGGCAGCATCATTAGTTACATTTATATCATTTATTTTATTTATATCGCTTCAAGAGTTTTGCGGGATATCGAAGAATTATTAATAAGTTCCCCTTACTCCAGAACATCCATTATTACATTGGGTATTTGCATGACGTTTGCATTGATCTATGCTGTAAACCATGGTATAGAGGTTTTTTCGAGGGTAGCATGCATAGGATTTGTAATGATTGGAGGAACCTTATTTATACTCATAATTCTATATGTCATAAGTGGTTTAATCCATTTTGATAATTTAACACCAATACTGGCTGAAGGCTGGAAACCGATAGTAATGGAGATTGTACCGGTAAATATCACTGTACCTTACGGGGAGCTTATTTTATTTACAATGATACTGCCCTTTCTGAACCGGAAAACAAAAATTATGAAAGTTGGAAGTTTGGCCATTGGTTTTGTAGGTTTATATTTAACCATCAACACGATCCTTTTAATTAGTATACTCGGGCCCAATTTACTGGACCGATCAGCGTTCCCGGCGATGGCAGCCGTAGGATATATTCAAATCGCAGGATTTATACAGCGTCTGGATCCATTTATTATCTTATTGATTGTGATCCTGGGTTTCATGAAAGTGGCGATGTTTTTCTTTTGTGCACAGATCGGAATGAACCATTTATTTAAACTGAAACCGAACATCTTTTCAACTTATTCAATAGGAGTGATTATTTGTCTCTGCTCGATTATCATTGCACCAGGGTATCGAAGCCACTTAGATGAAGGATTGAAGGTCGTCCCATATGTCCTCCATATCGGCTTTCAAATTGTTATTCCGGTGCTTCTGCTGATTTTAGTTTTAGTGAAAAGAAAAGCAAAACAGTGGATGGCTTAAATCAAAAGGAGTTATTCCTATTTTCGGAGTTGGAGAAGAAACAAAATCAAGAAAATAAACAGTAAAATGGCGATTAGAAAATAATCTTCGCCTTTTGCAGCGGTTAGTGAAGTCTTTAAACTATGCCAAGCTTCATACACAGAATTGCCCTGAATAAAATCTAAAAAGACAATGAGTGCTAATGTACTTACTAATAGTATGATAAAAATAATGAAAGCCTTCAATTGATCCACCCTCAAGCTGCATTGTAAGAAAAACAATCGATTTATGATACTTACTAGGTTTAACAAGTTCCTTTATATATATAACATCGGCTAATTAATTGGAGCTCGCATACCGTATTGTCAGTTTTATTAACTGGTAATTAAATGATTCACGGGTCGAGGTTTTTACCCTAAGGGTTATGAAGAAAGCCAGATAAGTTCATGGGGCAGATTTTGTGTTTATAGTTGCATAGGAGCCTAAATTTGAACAGGGATATTTAGTTTTTAAGCATAGTGTACAAAAAGAGTTAAATATAATCTAAATATAGTAAATAAAACGACAAAAAAATAAAAAAAATTTTAAATATGTAAGCGCTTTAAAGGGTTGAAGTTTTCTGAAGACTTTGATAAGATTTAAAAAACTGAAAAGGCTATGTGTGACTGGCGAGACACGGATTACCGTGAGGGAGCACATAGTGTCGAAGCCGTTCGCCTGGGCAGAGGTAAGGGATTCTACCCCTTGCCTCTTTCTGTTTTAAATCTGACAAAGCTATTTAGAAAAGGGGAGAATCCAGTGAGTACTATGACTTTAGACAAAGTGAAGACGATTAAAACGTTAAACGCAATTGCAAAAAACGGCCTTGATGTATTTAACAAGGACCATTTTACAATCGATAATGAGTGTGATAATCCTGATGCAATTGTTCTTCGCAGTTTTAATATGCATTCAATGGAATTTGGCGATCGATTAAAAGCAATCGCGCGCGCTGGTGCCGGCGTCAATAATATTCCGGTTGAAAAATGCACAGAGCAGGGGATTGTTGTGTTTAATACGCCTGGTGCCAACGCAAATGCTGTAAAAGAAATGGTGCTAACCACTTTGATGGCTTCATCCCGTAATCTGTTTGCCGGAATCGCTTGGACCAAAACGTTAGAGAACGAAGGCGATCAAATTCCAAAGCTTGTGGAAGCAGGGAAAAAGCAATTTGTCGGAAAAGAAATTAAAGGGAAAACACTTGGTGTCATCGGTTTAGGCGCAATCGGGGCGCTTGTGGCGAATGATGCACTGGACCTTGATATGGATGTTGTCGGCTTTGATCCGTTCATTTCTGTTGATACTGCCTGGAACCTTTCCCGAAATGTCCAGCGTGCGTTGTCAATTGAACAAGTATTCGCGGAGTCTGACTATATCACAGTGCACGTTCCGCTAACAGATGACACAAGAGAAATGTTTAATGAAAACACATTCAGTATGATGAAGAAAGGTGTTCATATTTTGAACTTCTCCCGCGGTGAGCTTGTAAATGAAGCTGATATGGCTGCTGCTCTTGAAAGTGGAAAAGTTGGCAAGTATATCACTGATTTCCCGAATGAAAATGTACTGCAAATGAAAAATGCAGTCGCGATCCCGCATTTAGGTGCGTCTACACAAGAATCTGAGGAAAACTGCGCTGTGATGGCGGCACGCCAGGTAAAGCATTTCCTTGAAACAGGTAATGTTAAAAACTCAGTGAACTTTCCAAATGCTGCTCTTCCTTATACAGGCAAGCGCCGCGTCACAGCTTTTCATAAAAACGTCCCGAACATGGTTGGTCAAATCACACTTGCAATATCAAGCTACCAGCTGAACATTGCGGACATGGTGAACAGAAGCCGCGGGGATTACGCCTATACAATGATTGATATTGATAATAAAGTGAATGGCGATGTTATTCCTGGTTTGCTGAATCAGATCAATCAAATCGAGGGCATTGTATCAACACGGATCATTTAATGATGAAGCCTCAATTCCATGACGGAATTGAGGCTTTTTGGTGTTGCAGCACTAGTTGATGATATTTTTAGCGAAGTTGATGATATAAAGTGAAAGTTAATGATAAAAAGGCCTAGTTGCTGATATTTTGAGGGCAGTTGATAATAAAATAGGCAAAGTTGAGGATATCCGGCTTTTCTGAAGCTGATCCAAAAGCCGGATTTGCAAATAAAACCTTCTCCCGGCTAAAATAGGGGTAAATTGCCGCCAAAAGCTGTCCCGAGCAGACCCAATTCTATAAAAATACGGATCCAAACACCACAAACCTGTATAAAAAAAGATAAACTTTGAATAAACTGATAAAAAATTGCAGTTGCCCGTATCTTTTTGTTTTTTTTATTCGTTATAGGAGCAGAGATGTGTAAAAGGAGTGAGCAGGTTTATGAAGCAGGGGGAAATTCCACTTGAAAGAGGAGTTCATCTAATGCAGGAAGAGGACATGGCCGGATTATATTCTGCTCTTCGGCGTTATGGGCGGTTTCTGGCACAAGACTATTGGGACGGGGATGATCTTGCACAGGAGGCAGTGATCCGAGCTTTTGCCAGCTATCCGGCAAGCAAGATTAATCAAGCTCTTTTAAAAAGAATTGCTTATAATTGCTGGATGGATATAGTCAGAAAACGAAAGCAGGAAGTGCTGGTAGAGACTCCTGAACACGTGTGGAAGGAAAGGGAGCGTCAGGTTAGTAGTTCGGTTGATCGTCTTCTGAATCGTTTAACGCTGAAGCAGGCAGTAATTTTTACGCTAAAAGAAGGCTTTCGGTACAAAACAAAAGAAATCGCTGAAATAATGAATACAACCGAATATGCTGTGAAATCCTCGCTTAACCGAGCACGGAAACAGCTTAATTATCGGGAGACAGATGAGAAAAAAGCAGCTTTTTCTAATGAGGAAGAAGAGAAGGTCTCCCAGCTTCTGCAAGAATCATTGGCTATGGAAGACCCATCTATCCTGATTAAAGCCATTCCTGGCCTGCATTCATTGAAAAGTAATTCGGAATGGAAGCCTGTTCTTTCAGTTAAATCGCCTCCTTCAAACACACTCTGTATGGCGGCATAAATCCGCTAAGAACAGGAGGGCTACAGGTGACAGCTATACCATATGTGATTGAACAGTCCAGCAGGGGAGAACGTTCTTACGATATTTACTCCCGACTTCTTAAAGACAGAATTATCATGATCGGAGAAGAAATTAATGATGTGGTGGCTAACAGTGTGATTGCCCAGCTGCTTTTTCTCGCTGCGGAATCACCGGATAAGGACATCTCCCTTTATATTAATAGTCCGGGCGGCTCAACAACCGCAGGATTTGCTATTTATGATACCATTCAATACATTAAGCCAGACGTGAGAACCATCTGTACGGGAATGGCAGCCTCCTTTGGTGCCATGCTTTTGCTGGCAGGAAAGAAAGGAAAACGCTACAGCCTGCCCAACAGCGAAATCATGATTCACCAGCCGCTTGGCGGGGTGAGGGGCCAGGCTACTGAAATCGAAATTTCCGCAAAGCGGATTATTAAGCTGAGAGAGCATATTAACGGCATCATTGCGGAAAGAACCGGCCAGCCAGTGGAAAAAGTGGCACGGGATACAGATCGTGATTATTTCATGACTGCAGAAGAAGCGAAGGAATATGGGATCATTGATGAGATTATTTATAAAAGCTAACAAAAAGGTAAGCAGCCATTTAGTGGCTGCTTTTGTTTTGAATATAGCATTACATAGCCATCTTTTAACTCTCCTATGGCTAATTTCAGGTTTAATTGAGCAAAAAAAAATCAGCACCTCGGCTGATTTCTTCTATTTTTCTTCAGAGTAATACTCATCAATCGCACGAAGCCAGTTTGTTCTAGCAATTTCAGAAGCTTTGCTGCGGTCTTTTTGCTCGAAAGCCTTCAAAATTTCTTCATGTTCTACAATTGAGCGGGCTTTTAATATAATGGTTTTATTATAATAAAGCCGCATGACATGTGCTTGAAGCATGGAAACGGTATTTGAAATATAAGGGTTTTGTGCAAGTTCAATAATGATATTATGAAACTGCTCATCCTGCTTCAAAGCTGTAAAGGTATCCCCTTCATTAAGGGCTTGAGCAAATTTATGATTGATATCCCGAAGTAAATCAATTGATTGCTGACTGATAACCGGAGCTGCCAATTCAGCAGCAAGCGCTTGCAAAACGCCTAATGGGGGAAGAATTTTGCTTAAGTCGTCGGGATTTACTGAGGTGACTTGAGTGCCAACACCAGGGAACATTTCCACGAAGCCTTGGACGTTAAGCAGTTGAAGAGCTTCCCTGATTGGTGTTCGGCTAACGCCTAACGCCTTTGCGAGATCGGCATCATTTAATTTTTCCTGCGGCTGTAAAGTCCCGTCGATTATCCATTCCTGAATCTGGGAGAATGCACGCTCTTTTGCTGATATACGTGTAGGTGATGAATAGTTAGAAGGAATCGGCATAGTTGTTACCACCTTTTCATTTCATTAAAGATTACTTTTTAACTACTAATTTAAAGTTATTTCCATTAGATTATAAATTTAGTATATAGAAGAATCTAGAAAAATTCAATATATCGCATAATTCGACAAAAACTTTTGTGCGATATATTGCATAAGTATGGTGGGTGTGTTATCTTGAGTTATGCAATATATTACGTGAGAGAAAATAGTAAAATCATTTCTTTGCAATAATTTTTCAGAAGATTTAAATTTGATAGATTGTTAAATAAATGGAAATTTTTCATATGAATACAGGATAATAGGAGGGGTTTACATGAGCAGTAAAATACCATTTTCTTATACAGTCGCAGTCGGTTTTATGCTGTTTGCTCTATTTTTCGGAGCAGGTAACTTAATTTTTCCAGCTATGCTTGGCCAATCGGCAGGCACAAATATTTGGTCCGCAAATGCCGGATTTATTATAACAGGGGTTGGACTTCCATTACTTGGGATCCTGGCACTTGGCTTTTCCGGAAAAAGTGATTTGCAATCATTAGCCAGCAGAGTTCATCCGGTATTCGGGTTAGCTTTTACAGTCGCTCTTTATTTATCGATTGGACCGCTATTTGCCATTCCAAGAACGGCTACTGTTTCCTTTGAAATTGGAGTTAAACCATTTATTGCTGAAGGAAGCAGTATGATTGGGTTAATCATCTTTTCTATCATCTTTTTTGCAATAACCGTTTATTTTTCATTAAAATCTTCAAACATTGTCGATATTGTAGGAAAGTATTTAACGCCTATACTGTTAATTGTCATTGCCGTTCTGATCGGTGCAGCTTTTATTAATCCCATGGGATCATTCCAGGCTCCATCTGAAAACTACCTAAGTGGTGCGTTCTTTAAAGGTTTCCAGGAAGGCTATCTGACAATGGATGCCCTGGCAGCTTTCGTATTTGGGATTATCGTGGTCAATGCGGTAAAAGACAAAGGGGCTGCAACGAAAAAGGAGATTATGGTTGCTATTGCTAAAGCGGGTATGATTGCTGCAGGCCTTTTAGCGATTATCTATACATCCCTCTCCTTTATCGGAGCTTCAAGTGTAGGCGGACTTGGACTTTTGGATAACGGCGGTGCTGTTTTATCAGGTGCCTCCGAGCATTATTTTGGCTCTTTCGGTGCCATTCTTCTTAGCGTAATCGTATTTGGAGCATGTTTAACAACAAGTATCGGTTTAATTACAGCTTGTTCTTCATACTTCAATAAATTGGCGCCGGGCGTATCTTACAAAACTTTTGTCATCGTTTTATCTATTTTCAGCGCAGTTTTAGCCAATTTTGGTTTAAGCCAATTAATCGCCATCTCCGTTCCGGTTTTAGTCGGAATCTATCCTTTAGCCATGGCTTTAATGGCACTCACTTTCTTACATCCTATTTTTAAAGGGAAGAAAGAGGTTTATAAAGGAAGCATGCTATTCACATTTGTGGTAAGTTTATTTGATGGCTTAAATGCAGCGGGAATTAGCTTTGCGCCAATTAACGAACTATTCGGTGCAATCCTACCACTATATGATGTTGGATTAGGGTGGATTGTCCCTGCTATCGCTGGTGGTCTGATCGGGTTTGCGATTGGGTTAATGAAAAACAGCCATTCACATTCTACACAAACTGAAGAAGCTGCATGATCACCTAGGCCCCAGAGTAGAGTTTATCTCTGGGGCTTTGTTGTGTAAAAAAACTTGGGTGGGCAGTATTTCATTGGAGATATTCCTTGGAAAATGCCAACGCACTCAAAAGAGGTCTTTTCCGCCACTTTTAGGGTAATAACGTAGTTAAGAAACATTAAGGACAATTTCACCTTTAACTCCAAAAACGAACATTAAAATAGTTATTTTGTATTAATGTTCATTTTTTTATTGAATTCTTCTTGCTGATTTGTTATATTTGCATAGTAATAATTTTATTTCATCACTCGTATATGCTCGGTAATAGGGTCTGAGCGTCTCTACCTGGTTCCCAATGAAAGAACCGGACTACGGGGTAAAGTATAGGGATCGGTTCTTTAGTTTGGTTCATGTATATTACTTTAACTCCGCAGGTCTGGAAGGTAGAAGTCATTCTGCTTTTTCAGGCCTTTTTCTATGGCCTAAACCGAGTGTATCAAACAACAAGAGAAGGGGAGAGATTATTGATGAAAAAGAAATTCGCTTCACTAGCAGCAATTGCCGTGTTATCGGTATCAATGCTGGCAGGATGCACGTCTGCACCAAAATTTGAAACAGAGGCTGAAGGTGCTCAAAGACCAATTCTTATTCAAGGCCCAATGCCAATTGAAGCTGAGAAATTTGCTGAAAGATTAGATAAAGTAAAAATTGAAAAATCAGGAACGTTCGTGTTTTACAAAGGAAAGCTGGACAAGTATCCTGTCATTGTTGCCAAAACAGGCAAAGGGATGGAGAATACAGCCGCCGCTACAGCAGTTGCAATTGAAAAATATGACCCGATCGCCATCATCAACCAGGGTACTTCTGGCGGACATGATCCAAGCTTAAACGTATTTGATATTGTTTTAGGAGAAAGAACCACAAACATCGGATCATTAAAAACAGGACATTTAGAAGAGAACGAAGGGATCGATCCAACAAATTGGATTCCAATGGACTTAATGGCTTCTGAAGGAAGTGCCGGGGAAGATCCAAATGCTGAAAAGGCGCGTTACTATGAAGGCGATGAAGATCTGCTGGCAGCTGCCAAGGCAGTCAAACATAAATATACGAAAGGCAAGGTTGTTGAAGGAACAATCGGTTCAGCCGATGTATGGAATAATGAAGTAGACCGTATTAAATGGTTCCATGAAAACTTCGGGACATCTGTCGAAGAAATGGAAGGGGCCGCAGCCGCACAAATAGCCAAAGCTTATCATGTTCCATTCTTAGGTATTCGAGTATTGTCCAATAACAAAACAAATGGCGGCAAATATAATCCGAATACCGCTGAAGCGAATCAGGATTATGTGTATGAAGTCGTAAAGCAATATATTTCTGATAAAACAAGCAAGAAATAATCTTCTAAAGCCTCCAGTTTTGGAGGCTTTTTATGGATGATTAAATATTATTTTTCACTAGAGGGCAATACTACAGCATAGCTAAAAAGAGACCTTTTCGAAAAGGAGAGGATGGCCATGTGGAATGCAGCCATTTGGGGTGGCGTTTCAGGTTCAGCCGTAATATTAGGTGCATTGGCAGCGATGCTTTTGCCCATCCAAAAGAAAATGATCGGCTACATAATGGCGTTCGGGACGGGTGTTTTAATCGGCGCTGCTGCTTATGAGCTTCTTGGTGAATCCGTACATAATGGCGGACTGCTCCCAACTGGCATCGGCTTTCTTGCTGGAGCAGTCACCTTTACACTTTTTGATATTATGATTTCAAATAAAGGAGCACAGCATCGAAAGAGGTCAGGGCAGAAAGCGGCTTCCACAAGTGGCATCGTTCTTTTCATCGGTACGATCATGGATGCTTTTCCGGAATCGATCATGATTGGGGCAAGCCTGCTCGAAGAACAGTCCGTAAGCTTTCTATTGGTTACGGCCATTTTTATAAGCAATTTTCCAGAAGGTCTTTCAAGTACTGCCGGCATGGAAAAAAGCGGTTATTCGAAAAAGAAAATATTGATTCTTTGGGGTTCGGTATTCGTTATCTCCAGCCTCGCTTCCTTAGCAGGATATATTTTTTTGGATGGTGCTTCAAGAGAAGTGATGTCCGGGATTGCCGGCTTTGCTGGAGGGGCCATCATTGCGATGGTAGCTTCAACCATGATGCCTGAAGCTTATGAAGACAGCGGTCCGATGACTGGCTTTATTGCTGCACTTGGCCTGATGGTATCGTTAATGCTTGATAACTTTTCATAAGAAACATGCACCCCAAAAATAAAAGCAGTGGAAATGATGAATGAAAGAAATCGGACGTGGAAAACAAAAACGGGGGTGTTAATGAATGAAGATAAAAAATGTAGTAAGAGAGCAGCAGGAAGACGTTCATATTGAAATCGGAAAGTATCAAATGATTATTGAACGCCGCTACCAGGTTATATCTTTTTTAAATGATCTCTTGCTGGGCGTTTTATATCTCATTGGAAGTATTTTGTTTTTGACGGATGTCAGCCAGGCGGTTTCTATTTCATTTTTCCTTGCCGGCAGCATTATGATGATAATCCGCGCCGGTTTAAATATTATGAAGGATCTTCATGTAAGAAGAATTACATCATACAAGAAAAGGTAAACGTTGGCTCAAATTTTTATAATGGGGTTTTGTGTCAAAGGGAAACGGCAATACTAGCGACATAGCTTAAATCAGCTGCGGACTTAGAGAAGTATTCCGCAAAAATAAAATAAATATTTATTAAAGGAGAATCCAAGATGGCAGAAGAAACAGAAAAGGTAAGCAATGTTAAAAAAGCAGATATTGGGGATACAATCAGTATTACAAGCGGTGCGGAAAAAGGTAAAAAGGGCAAGGTAGTCGTTGTGCGCGATAACTCTGTCATTGTGGATTTGGGGATGAATCCCAAGAAGGATGAACCAATAAAAACAGTCATCAGTCATAAAAGGTATAAGGTGGTTAAATAACTTGGAAGGAGTGAATCTCCACGGTGAAATCTCAAAAGTACCCGAAAGGATCTTCTGCCTCAATTCCGCCGGAGGTCCGAGAGAAAATTATCCAAACCGACCGCGATGAAAAAGCGAAGCGGATGACAAAGCGGCCACAATAATAAAGAGATCCATGATAGTTCTCAGAAGCTGTCATGGATTTTTCTTTTTTTACAGCCCGCGGTTCGCCGGGAGGGGAAATCCCTCCAAAATTTACATATCCTTGTTTATAATAAAGTGCAGGAAGCTAATATGTGGGAAGCGGTGGTCAAGATGTTATTTGCGATTATCTTATTTATTATAGCGGGTCTTGCAGAGATTGGCGGAGGCTATATGATTTGGCAGTGGATTAGAGAGGGAAAGCCATATTATTGGGGAATAGGCGGAGGAATCATTCTGGCCCTTTATGGTGTAATTGCAGCTTTCCAGGCCTTCCCTTCATTTGGAAGAGTGTATGCAGCATATGGAGGCGTTTTTATTGTCCTATCCATTTTATGGGGATGGGGCATGGATAAAAAAGTGCCGGATTTCTATGATTGGCTGGGGGCAGGAATTTGTCTTATAGGAGCTTCAGTTATTTTATTTGCCCCGCGCCAGTAAAGTGAGCCCGGTCTTAAGTACCTCTACCGTACTTGGGATTGGGTGTTTTTTATGTTTTAGGTTAACTGAGCCGGGTACGAATAAATAAAGTACTAAAAAATTCTAAACATTATATCTTACTTGAAAATAGATTCTGTTTTTAAATGACTGGGATGGAGGTAGTTTGATGGACCGCATTGATAATAGGCACAAACCGAGTAAAAATGAGCAGGAACTGAAAAGGTCAACTGGTACACATGGAATGGTGGCATCAGCTGTTCATGAGGCAACTGAGATTGGTGCCAAGGTATTAAGGCAGGGTGGCAATGCGATGGATGCGCTTGCTGCGGTCCAATTTGCACTGGGTGTCGTAGAAGTATTCAACACTGGCATTGGAGCAAGCGGATTTCTTGTTTACTATGACCAGCAAACCAAAAAGACCAGTGTCATAAACGGACACTCACTGACACCTGCAGGAGCAGACAAAGAACAGTTTTTAGATGAAGAAGGAGAGGTCATTCCATACTTTCAGCAGTCCATTGATGCAAAGTCAGTGGGTATTCCCGGGATTATGAAAGCAATGGATGTGGGGCTTAAAGAGTTTGGGACAAAGCCGCTGGCTGAGCTGATCGAGCCGGCTGCCATTCTTGCAGAGAAAGGCTTTAGAGTGAACTGGCAATGGGATGAAGTGATCGAAATGCTTCATCTCCGATTGGGTGATGAAGCGAAGAAGCTGTTTATGCCAAAGGGAGTTCCTTTGGTGGAAGGAGACTGGGTGGAGAACAAAGACCTTGCAAAAACACTGCGAATCCTGCTACAGCGTGGTATTGAGGCTCTTTATGAAGGCGAGATCGCTGATGCAATCATTGATACACTGAAAAAGCAGGGCGGTATTATGACGAAAGAAGATCTGAAAAACTACCAGGCTCCCATTGAAGAGGCAATTATGGGAACTTACAGAGGGTATGAGATTGCAGTGCCGGGACCTCCGAATGGCGGAGGAATTGCTCTGCTGCAGCTATTAGGCATTCTTGAAGGATTTGAGCTGGAGAAATATAGTCCTTCTTCTTGGGAAAAGTATTATTTGCTTGCAGAAGCTATGAGACTCGCTTTCTCTGATAAGCTGGCTTATATGTCAGATCCCAACTTTGCGGAGATTCCAGTTGAAGGACTTCTTAATAAGGATTATATAAAGGAACGGCGAAAAAAGATTGACTGGATTTCCAGAAATCCGGAAATTGACTGCGGCAACCCATGGAAGTACCAGGGCAGCGATCGCCCTAAAGGGCAAGTAAAGGTATTTCAGACTGGTAAGGATACGACCCATTTTACAGTGGCAGACAGATGGGGGAACGTTGCTGCCTGCACGTCCTCGAATGAGCATATTATGGGATCAGGCATTATGGTTCCTGGATATGGATTTTTGCTGAATAATGATTTGACGGATTTTACACCGGAACCGGACCATATCAATAGCCTGGCACCAAAAAAGCAGCCGGTCAGTGCCAAGGTGCCAACAATCGTATTCAAAGACGGTAAGCCTTTATTAACGCTGGGGTCGCCTGGAGGGCCGACCATCGTTGCATCAGTGGCTCAGGTGATTACACATATTCTTGACTATGGCATGGATATTAAAGATGCCATTGAAGAACCAAGGATTTACAACAGTATGGGTCCTAATATTTGGTCTGAGGAAGGCATAGGCCAAAAGGAAATTGACAAGCTTCGTGAAATGGGATTTGAGTTTGACGATACGGAGAGGCCAATTGGTAATGTCCAGGCAATATTAATGGATCACCAGAAAGGAATACTGCATGGTGCGGCAGATTCAAGCAGGCCGGGGTCAGCGATTGGAATTAACGAAAGGTAAGCCTTTTGGGCAGCAATTTTAAAAAAAGGAGTGATTTCGTTGAAACAATATGAAGCCTATCTGGAAGACAAAATGCCTGAAATGATGGATTTGCTTGAGGAGCTGGTGAACATCGACAGCGGCTCATATGATAAAGAGGGGGTGGATAAGGTTGGATCTGTTTTAAGAAAAGAGTTTGAAGAACTGGGTATGGATGTACTCGTGCACCGTGAAGCTGAATACGGAAATCATTTAGAGATAAAAGCAGATAAGGGCAGTGATCCGAAAATTATCATTATTGCCCATATGGATACCGTATTCCCCGAAGGTGAAGCCGAAAAGCGGCCATTCAAAATCATCGGGGATAAAGCATACGGACCAGGCGTCAGTGATGAAAAGGGGAGCCACGTTTCGGTTTTATATGCTTTAAAGGTATTAAAAGATAACGGTTCAGATGCATATAAAAATGTGCATCTGATTTTTAACAGTGATGAAGAAATTGGCTCAAGAAAATCAAAAGCGATCATTAAAGAAGCTTCAGAAGGAAAACAGTACTCCCTTGTAGTCGAATCCGGAAGGCCAAACGATGGGGTTGTAACAGAAAGAAAGG
The DNA here is from genome assembly GCF_018613175.1 of Bacillus sp. ISL-47. NCBI lineage: Bacteria > Bacillati > Bacillota > Bacilli > Caryophanales > Bacillaceae > Bacillus > Bacillus sp. ISL-47. The sequence continues at coordinate 31,155 of NZ_JAGGQS010000016.1, forward strand.
GAATAGGAAGATTTATATTTGATGTAAAAGGCAAGAGCGCCCATGCAGGGGTAGAACCTGAAAGGGGAAGAAGCGCCATTGATGAATTGGCCCATAAAGTGGTTAAGCTTCATGACCTGAATGACTATGAGAAGGGTTTGTCCGTGAATGTGGGTCTCATTGACGGCGGAATTTCTTCCAATACTGTTGCCCCTGATGCACAAGCACAAGTAGATGTTAGAGTAAAGAGCATGGAACAGGCAAAGGATATTACAACTAAAATTACAGAAATTGCGGAAGAGGAAGAAGTTCAGGGAACGGAAACCAGCCTATCCGGAAAAATTGGAAGGCCACCCATGGAAAAGGTAGACGGAACGGACAAGCTTCTGGCGGAAATTACGGCAGCGGGTGAAGAGCTCGGCATGGCGATTAGGGAAGTAAGCACCGGCGGCGGATCGGATGCAGCCTATACTTCAACCGAAGGCGTGCCAACCGTTGACGGTATGGGGCCCCTTGGGGAGTTTTCCCACAGTGAAACAGATGAATATATTGATTTAGAAACCTTTCCAAAACGCACGGCACTGCTGGCAAGAACGATAGAGAGGCTAAGCAGGGCTGTGAATTAATATGTAACTGCCTGGCCATAGGGGCTGGGCGGTTTTTTATTGGTTTTATATTTATGAAGACGAAATAGAGGAGGCGGGAGGAAAAATGGTCGACATAGATTGTTTATGAGGACGAAAAAGGGATCAAAGGAGGGAAAATGGTCGTCATAGAGGCTTCATGAAGACGAAAAAGTGATGAAAGGAGGAAGGATGGTCGTCATAGAGGGTTCATGAGGACGAAAAAGTGTTCTAAGCGGGAAGGGTGGTCGACATAGAGGCTTCATGAGAACGAAAAAGGGAACAAAGGAGGAAGGATGGTCGACATAGAGGCTTCATGAGGACGAAAAAGTGATCAAAGGAGGGAGGATGGTCTTCATGGAGGCTTTATGAGGACGAAAAAGGGATCAAAGGAGGAAGAATGGTCGACATAGAGGGTTCCTGAGGACGAAAAAGGGATCAAAGGAGGAAGAATGGTCGACATAGAGGGTTCGTGAGGACGAAAAAGGGATCAAAGGAGGAAGAATGGTCGACATAGAGGGTTCCTGAGGCCGAAAAAGGGATCAAAGGAGGAAGGATGGTCGCCATAGAGGGTTCATGAGGACGAAAAAGGGATCAAAGGAGGAAGGATGGTCGTCATAGAAGGTTTATGAGGACGAAAAAGGGATCAAAGGAGGAAGGATGGTCGACATAGAGGGTTCATGAGGACGAAAAAGGGATTAAATGAAGGAAGAGTGGTCCATAAAAGCATTATTAGCTGTTAAGGATTCACTTTATAAGAAAATTAGAGGCAAAGAACCAAAATAAAAAACCAACGTCAACAAAAAGCCCAGCAATAGCTGAGCTCATTACATTAAACACTATGATTTATACCACTAATCTTCTTCTGTTTCCCCAAGGAATATAATAGAACCAGGATGCTTGTAGTAATCAGCGTACCATGGAAGATCCAAACCATTTTCGGCAGAGAGAAAGCTTCCAATAAAACGGGTGCAACCACAAATCCGAGTGCAAATCCCAATGATTTCAGAAGCATTCCGACACCAAAAATTCTTCCTCTAATATGATTATCCGTTTTCTGAAGAATGGTCGCATGCAGGGTGGTGAAGCAGGCATCGAAAATTCCCGTTAAGAAGGCAAACGGCAGTATGATCCATAAGCTAATATTGGAAAAAAACGTAATAAAGCCGGCTGACATAAGCATTGCTGTTACGAAGCATGCATAATAAAGGATGTTGCCTTGCAGACTTTTCAGCTTTGGGAGGATCATGGTTGCCAGTACGGAACCTATTCCCCAAACACCCCAAATTAATCCATAGTAAAAGCTTTGTTTGCTGTTATCGATATTCTCTGCAAGTAAAGGGATTCCTAAATTATGGGAAGCGCCTGCAAACGCACCAACAAGGAAAACGATATTAACAAGCAGGAGCATTGGCGCCAAAAGTATAAAAGAATAAACCTCTTTCAGATCTCTCCCAATGTCGAAAAGTTTTTCTTTAATACCAAAGGATAGGACTTTATTTTTTTCTATAGGGCTCGAAGTTTTCCAATTCATTTTCATTAATACAAACGCTGAAATGACATAGGTTGCTGCATCAATGATTAGGGTGACCTGGTAGCCGAGAAAATCGGTAATCACCCCGGCTCCGATAAAACCAAACACCAGGCTGATTGATGTTAACCTCGAAATCAGGGCATTTGTCTCCAGTACTTTATCCTGGCCGAAAATCTGCGGGATTTCAGCACTATAACTAACCGTAAAAAAACTGCTGGTTAAACCGATTAAGAAACACACAATGAGAATCATAATCGGATTTGGAAAGGGGATTAAGGTGAGGATTATTACAGCCCGAAAAACATCCGTCCAAATCATAATTTTTCTGCGGTCAAAGCGGTCTGCAAGTACCCCTGAAATCAAACTGGATAAAACGCCGCCCAGCGTCCGGAAAGCCATCGTCGCTGCCAGCCAGGCCGAACTTCCAGTCGCTACATACATAAGAACATTAATAGCAATCAAGTCCATGAACGTTCCCAAGTCAGAAAAAGCTTTTACATATAGAAAAATTTTGCGGTTCATAATGTCTCCCTTAGTCATGTTGTTTGTTATTCTGTTTTATTTTAAAGATTTTGAATTTAATTCGCAATACGAAATTTCGGAAAAAGAATTTTTCAGCGGCATTTTTGATACTTCGGGTGTATTTTTGCAGAATTAAGGGGTTTTTGAGCATTTTTTCTGAAAAAAGTTCAAATTTTAATGATTTTATCTGCAAAAAGCTCTAATTAAAACTGTTATTTCCTCTTGTTTCTTTTGAAAAGATAAAGTCCATATAATTG
>NZ_JAGGQS010000017.1:0-27986 GCF_018613175.1 Bacillus sp. ISL-47
TTTATTAGAAGGATTGATTGATACGATTTTATCTTCAGTAGAAACACGCTCTCCGCCAATTAATAGATCGTAATCCTGGCCCAAATAGCTTTCTACTGTCTGTAAACCCTTTAAATACGCTTCACGATTTTCATCTTCTTTAAAATTCGTGAATGGTTCATGCTTATAAGGTTGTACCATTTTTACCGCCTCCTGTGTACAAATATACAAACGCCAGATCCTAGCAGCTTTATCCTGATTTTTGCTGATGCAGGAACACGATCTGCTATTCTCTTAAAACGTTTACATCCATCCATTATATTAACATGAAATTATCATTATCTTCAAACATTCTCCGCTGATGTTATATATTAACATCCCTTTGGCTGATTACCAATTTTTATTAGGCAGGATAAGGGATTGGGGCTGCTTTGGCTAGGAGATGATTATTGCTGTTATATATGGTTGCCAGGTGCTGTTTTGATATTTTGCTTCTCAGGATTTAGTTTTACAAAAGGTTGGCACCTACTCCTATTATCGCCTATGTACGTCTTATGGAATTTTTCTCACGGTTTTTATTTCGTTATCGCCGACATAATCCCGCAACAACCATGCTATTCGCTCTCAATAAAAAAACCAGGCAGCGCATCTTTGCACTCCTGGTTTTTATTAAGCTTTATTGATATATATGGACAAATGGCTCACTTTGGTCTGCTTTGCGAACGACCAGCGCCTCAGGTCCATTAACGGACGAGATGTTCACCTGAACTGAAATGTATTCAGGGAAGTGTTTGACCACTAGCCCGGTTACATATTGCGTGAAGCCAATCCCTTCTGCCTTTCCGTAGAACTGGATTGGAATATCAATATTTACTTCCTGCAACTGATCCTGGGCATAAAAAGCTTTTCCGATGACACCATTGAAATTAGGAAAGTAAGTTTCTACATCCTGTTTAAAATTAAGAAATGCCGTCAAATCATCACGGTGGTTTTTCTCAGCCTCGTTTGATGGGAAAAGAACGTATTTTTCATTGATATCTTCCCACCCGCCAAGCTTGCTGCTGCCTTTTGGCGCATTAGCATATGCAAAAAAGCTGCCTGGCACAACTGAAGTTCTTTCTTCCTGTTCAAACAAAGCAATGGTAACTGGCACGTCTTTTAATTCTTTAATCTGCCGGATTCGCTGCAGCACTTCTTCCGCCATCTTTTTGCCTTCTCTTTCAAGAGCTTCATGTTTGATCTTCGTTTCATATGTTGCGCCATATTGCTCTTTCTGATAATAATGGACAGAATTCATGGCAAGGCCGATTACGATACCGCCAAGTCCGACCTTTCCGTCATCATTTTTCACGAGATAGTTATGTTCAAGGATATGAGCCAGGTAGATTGGGCTTTTTTCATTATTCCTATCAATATCTCCGCCATCTGCAATCATTGGATTCAATCCAATATTCTCTTCTTCCTTTAACTTCCGCTCTTTCAGCTGTGCTTCCGTGAATTTGCGGTTCAGCCAGGCTCGGGCTGTATCCCTTTTTAGGTACTGCCCTTCCTGGAATAAGTACTTATCCGGGTCAAATGTATTTTGGGCAACCCGCATAAGCCCTGTTTCAAATTCATTAATATCATACTTGGTACTAATGTTATTGACCACTAGACCTCTTGATTCACTTGGTTCAAATGGCAGCAGCGTACGATAATATTTGTCTGAAATTTTATAATTCGGAATGATCGCCTTATCTTTTTCGTTCTTATCTTCCTGAACGACTTCCTCCTGCTTATTAAAATTAGGCGCACAGCCAGATAGCAGGAGTGAAAGGGATAAAGCAAGCATCATGAGATTTTTCACGGCGCTTCCACCCTCTTACTTATTTAATTCTTCAACCAGTCTCTCCTCGTTCCAAACCTCTACTCCCAGCTCCTGGGCTTTCGTTAGCTTGGAACCCGCATCTTCCCCAGCGATCACCACATCTGTTTTCTTGCTAACACTTCCGGATACCTTTCCGCCAAGCGCTTCAATTTTTTCTTTTGCTTCAGTCCTGCCCATGATTTCGAGCTTTCCAGTTAGCACAACTGTCTTTCCTGCAAAGAAGCTATCCGAGTTTTCGGCTGAAACTGGCTTTGGCCCTTTATATTCCATGTTAACCCCGACAGCTTTTAACTCACGCAGCAGCTCGTGGGCTTCGTCCTGTTCAAAAAAGGTCACAACGGAATCAGCCATTTTTTCACCAATTTCATTGATTGCGGTTAAATCTTCACGGGAAACTTTTTCAAGCATCTCCATATTGCCAAACTCCAGGGCAAGCGTTTTGGCTGCTTTTGCTCCGACGTGACGGATACCTAAGCCAAATAACAGTTTTTCAAGTGAGTTTTGCTTCGAATTTTCGATGGCAGTCAGAAGATTAGTCACTGACTTTTCGCCCATTCGTTCGAGCTGTATCAGCTGTTCATACGTCAATTTATAGATATCTGCCACATCTTTGATTAGATTTTCTGCAAAAAGCTGGCTAATGACCTTTTCACCAAGGCCGTCAATATTCATTGCATTACGGGAAACAAAGTGGATAAGCCCCTCACGGATTTGCGCTGGACATTTTGGATTAATGCAGCGCAATGCCACCTCCCCATCGAGACGGACAAGCTCGCTTTCGCACTCAGGACAGTGTGTGGGCATATTAAAATCCTGCTCCTCGCCGGTTCTTCTGTCAGCAAGTACATTCACGACTTCAGGGATAATATCTCCGGCCTTTTTGACAACAACCTGGTCCCCAATCTTAATATCTTTTTCGCGAATTAAATCTTCATTATGAAGGGAAGCTCGCTGTACTGTCGTTCCGGCTACACGGACAGGATCGAGGATAGCAGTTGGAGTTACTACTCCTGTTCTGCCCACACTCAGTTCAATATTCCTTAAAGTCGTCACAACCTCTTCAGCAGGGAATTTATAGGCAATGGCCCAGCGAGGGCTTTTTGCAGTCGTGCCGAGCTGCTCCTGCTGCTCCAGAGAATCCACTTTTATCACAATTCCATCAATATCATAAGCAAGGTTCGGGCGTTTTTCAGTCCACCCTTGGACATACTCGATTACTTCATCAATATTTACACACTTTTTACGTTCCTTATTGGTTTTAAACCCTAGGTTATCCAGATAATCCAGGCCGTCGCTATGGGACACAATACCAGAATCGCCAGTATCCGCAATCCCATATACAAAGATATCCAGGTTGCGTTTGGCAGCAAGGCGCGGATCTAGCTGCCTTAAAGAACCTGCGGCAGCATTTCTCGGATTCGCAAAAGGCTCTTCGCCATTTTCTTCTTTTGCTTTATTTAAGGCTTCAAAAGAACGCCTAGGCATGAAGGCTTCACCGCGTACCTCCATGGTGACCCCTTCCTTCAGGCGAAGGGGAATCGAACGGATTGTCTTCAGATTGGCGGTGATATTTTCACCGATTGAACCATCTCCTCGTGTCGCTCCGAGAACAAATAGACCCTCATCATAGCGAAGGGAGACGGCAAGTCCATCTATTTTCAATTCGCATACATAGGTAACATCATCTCCAGCACCCTGCCGGACGCGGCGGTCAAAATCCCGCAAATCCTGATCATTAAAGGCATTTCCCAAGCTTAGCATTTGTGATTGATGTTCCACTTTTTCGAACATATCAAGGATTTCTCCGCCTACCCTTTGTGTAGGAGAATCTTCCGTTTTCAGATCAGGAAACAGCTCCTCAAGCTCAGTTAGCTCTCTCATGAGCCGGTCATATTCCGCATCAGGAACTGATGGCTGATCAAGAACATGATACTCATAATTGTATTGATTAAGCAGATTGTGGAGATCTTTTACCTTTTTTTCTGCCGTTATAAGGTCCATACATCCAACCCTTTCCAATAAGATCAGACCTGGCAGACACAGCAACCGGGTCGGGATCTGTTCATTTTAGAATGGCTTTGTTAAATTTGCCTTTTGGTTTCCACTCCAGGCGCTAGTGTATGCGGGGGGCCCGGAAGCCGCCTAGGCGCCTCCGGAGTCTCCCAATACTCTCTTCTCCTGCTGGGATCTCGCACCTACCTCACCATTCAACAGAGCGCAATATCAGCATGAGCATTACATAGCCTTTATAATAAAAGCAGCTTATTTAAGCTTTTGTAATTGGCGCAAATTTGGCAAGCAAGCGTTTAATGCCCACAGGTTTCGGGAATGCAATATCCAGCTCTGTGCCTTCTCCGGCACCTTTTACGCTGACAACCGTACCTGTTCCCCACTTGCCGTGCTGGGCCTTATCGCCAACCTTCCAGTCAATATCATCTCCGCCTGTATTCGATGTAGACGGACGTACTACCGCTTTTCTTTGCGGCTGGGCCTGTCTGGAAGCACCAGGCGATCCGAATGGTGAAGAACCGAATGGTGAAGGTTTCTTTGCCCTCTCCGGCTCCAGGCCATCAAGCAATTCAGCTGGAATCTCTTTGATAAACCGGGATGGCGGATTCATATTGGTACGTCCAAAGAGGGTACGCATTTGAGCATTTGTAATGAAAAGCTCTTCCTCTGCTCTCGTTATTCCCACATAAGCTAGCCGGCGCTCTTCCTCCATTTCCGCTTCTTCCATCAGCGAACGGCTGTGAGGGAATACGCCTTCCTCAAGCCCCATTAAGAATACAACAGGGAACTCCAGCCCTTTTGCGGAGTGAAGAGTCATAAGAACAACAGATTCTGCCTTTTCGCCGTCATCATCCAATTTATCAATATCAGCCACAAGAGCCAAATCCGTTAAAAAGGCAATTAGCGATTTATCTTCGCTTGCATCTTCAAAGTTTTTCGTAACAGACAGGAATTCATCGATGTTTTCCAGGCGGCTTTGGGCTTCGATAGATTTCTCGGCAATGAGCATATCGCGGTACCCCGATTTTTCCAAAAGCTCTTCCACTAATTCTGTGACAGATAAGTACTCCTGCATTTGTGTATAGTTTTTAACCAAATCCCTAAACTGGGTAGCCCCTTTTGTAATTTTAGGACTTAATCCGATCAATTCAATCGATTCTAGCGCCTCAAACATGCTCATTTCGTATGCTTGAGCAAAGTTGGCGATTTTATCAACAGAACCTGAGCCAATTCCGCGCTTAGGGACATTGATCACACGCTGCAGGCTGATATCATCATCCGGATTTGCAATCAGGCGCAAATAAGCGAGGATATCCTTAATTTCTTTGCGGTCGTAGAACTTAATGCCGCCGACAATGGAGTATTCAATATTCGACTTTAGCAGCACTTCCTCCATTACACGGGATTGGGCATTCGTGCGGTACAAAATCGCGATATCTGAATAGCTGCGCTTGCCGCTGTTAACATATTCTTTAATTTTACCTGCAACAAACTGCGCTTCTCCCTGCTCGCTGTCCGCCCTATAGTAATGGATCTTGTTTCCTTCTGCATTTTCAGTCCAAAGGTTTTTCGGCTTGCGATTCATGTTCTTGCTTATAACTTCGTTCGCAGCAAGAAGAATTCTTTTCGTTGAACGGTAATTTTGTTCAAGCAGAATCGTCTGGGCGTTTGGGTAATCCTTTTCAAAGGAAAGGATGTTGGCAATATCCGCGCCCCGCCATTTGTAAATCGATTGGTCTGAGTCACCGACAACACAAAGGTTTCTAAAGCGGCTTGCTAAAAGCTTTACAAGCATATACTGCGCTCTGTTCGTATCCTGGTACTCATCCACGTGAATGTATTGGAATTTGCGCTGATAATATTCAAGCACTTCCGGAACACGCTGGAACAGCTGGATAGTAATCATGATTAAATCATCAAAATCGAGCGCCTGGTTGCGTCGCAATCTCTTTTGGTACTCTGTATAGACATCACTGGCAACTTGCTGGATATAGTCCCCTGCCGTTTTCGCATATTCTTCTGGAGTGATCAATTCATTTTTTGCCGAACTGATTGATCCCAGAATTGCACGCGGATCAAACTTCTTCGGATCCAGGTTTTTATCCTTAAGGATGGATTTAATGACCGATTGCTGGTCAGTAGAGTCCAAGATGGTAAAATTGCGGTTATAGCCTATCCGGTCAATATCTCTTCTTAAGATGCGCACACACATGGAGTGGAAAGTTGAAATCCAAATTTCATCAGCCGCTCCGCCCATCATATTGTGAATACGATCACGCATCTCACGTGCCGCTTTGTTTGTAAATGTGATTGCCAAAATGTTATAAGGATTGACACCCTTTTCCACCATCAGATAGGCAATCCTGTGTGTTAGCACTCTTGTTTTGCCACTCCCTGCTCCGGCCATAATCAAGAGAGGTCCATCCGTTGCTTTTACCGCATTTTGCTGCTGCGGATTTAAACCATTTAATAATTTATCCGTTAAAAATTGCATTCCTTCTCTTCACCACCATAGAAACATATGTTCTTATTTTCTATTCTATCCTGTTTAAGGATCTCTATCAACTTTGTCTTTTATAACTGCATAACTCCTGGCTTCATCGTCCATTCATCTTCGATCTTACGCATTTGCCGCCTTTACTGTTTTTAACGCTGCCTGCAAATCCTTGTAAATAATATTGCCGACCACAATCACATCTGCATGCTCAGCCATTTCTTTTGCCTGCTCGGGATTCTCAATGCCGCCGCCGTAAAATAGTACTGTTTCTTCAAGCGTCTCTTTCACTTCGGAGACAACAGCAGCATCTCCATACTTGCCGCTGTATTCCAAATAAAAGATAGGCAGGCGGAACATCTTCTCGGCCATCATCGCAAATGCCCTAACCTCATCCAAAGACAAATCCGTACGGGAATTGGTAACTTTAGCGGCTTTGCAATCCTCATTTAAAATGCAATAACCCTGGACGAGAATTTCTTCCCAGTTCATGATATCTCCGTATTCTTTAACAGCTTCGTGATGAAGGCCTGTAATCCACTTTACATCCTGGCTGTTTAATACAGTCGGAATAAAATATAAATCAAAACCAGGCGTTATCGAATCAATCGTGGAAACCTCCAGTACACATGGCACTGTATATCTGCGGATTCGGGCCATTAAATCAAGCACTTTTTCAAGCGTAACGCCATCTGTTCCGCCTACAATTATCCCGTCAGTTCCTGATTCACAGATCATCTCCAGATCTTCATCTGATATATATTTATCCGGATCGAGCTTAAACACATGGCTCCATTCGCGAACATCGTACATGCAAAATTGCCTCCATTCTATCATTCCATTACACCATTATATCATTTAGGAAAGAGAATAAAAAATAAAAGCGGAAGCGCCATTTGAAGGGATGAACGTCAACTAAAAGCCACCGCGTTCTGTGGCGAATGTTCACGGCAGCACGTCCTGTGAAAGTCCGGCGAACGCTTGAAGTCCAGCCTCTTTTTGGCTTCTTTCAGCTGGACTGAAGACCTCCAGAGGCTAGGCGATGACGCTATATAAAAAAGAAAAGCGGGAAGTGGCTATAAGGTGAAAAAATTTTAGCAGCCCTCTCGCGAAGACAAAGAAAAAAACCGCGGGAACACCCCATCGGTTTAAGAAAAAATAATTATTTACGCTTTTTCAGCCTCTTCTTCTTTAATTCGCTCCAATGCCATTTCATAGGCATCGTTTCCATAGTTCAGGCAGCGTTTCACACGTGAAATGGTTGCCGTGCTGGCACCTGTATCTGTTTCAATTTTATGATAAGTTTTGCCTTCGCGAAGCATGCGTGCAACTTCCAGGCGCTGCGCCAATGACTGAATTTCGTTCACTGTGCATAAGTCGTCGAAGAAGCGGTAGCACTCCTCCAGATCTTTCAAAGACAAAACCGACTTAAATAATTGGTCAAGTTCTTTTCCTCTTAGCTTATCAATCTGCATATATTGCATACCCCTTTATTAGATAATAGTTTTTGAAGCTATTGCTTTCATTCAAAGGAAACCGTTTGCTCAAGGCCCGGGCTTGAAGGAACAATATTAATCCAGGTCTTGCCCGGTACCAGACCGGCTTGTTTGCCATTTAGGACAGGAAGAATCCTGCCATCCTCATTTTCCCACTCGACTTCTGTCATTTTTCCTTTTTGAAGGAGATAGGCTCTGCCCCCAGAAGTTAAGTTAATATCACGGCGGCCCGCACTGTCAACTACTTTATGTTCGGCTTCTGCGATGAAAATGTTGTCAAGTAATACAGGTTCTCCAGAATGATAATCGGCTGTAAGTTCTCCATTGGAATACCTTTTATACTTTTCCAGCCCCTCATCGTACTCATAAATCACATTAAATAATTCATTGTTTAAATAAGAAACCATCACGGATTCGGCAGATGTTCCCTCAATTGCTTTTGCCTCTTTTTTTGACAGGAAGTTAAGGGAAGCAGGTGCCTCATCCATTGAATACTGGTTCTGTTCCGCTCCTTTTAGCACACTCTCGAACGAAATGTAAGAATTATGCGGAGCCTTTCTGAAACTCGCCCGTTTAAACAATGTGCCATCATAATAAAGGCCGTTCAGACTATCAATATAGCCCTGATCCATCATTTCTTTCGCTTCTGGACTGTTGCCATGAGCAATATAAAGGCTGTCATAGCCTTTCGCCAGATCAATATAGTAGTCTCTGGCGCTTCTTACCGGCCCTATTTCTTCAGGCTGTTCACTCTGAAAAATGGCAAGGAAACGGGTCACATCTCCTTCTGCCAGCATTTCATAGACGATATCAGCTTTATCCAGGCCTGATTGCGGACGGGCTTTCGGGTGATTGTTGACCATCACCGCTACAGCTCTTCCATCCACTTCGGATTCCGATCCGGCTCCAGTGAGCGGAAAGTGGAATGGAAGCTCTTTTTGTTCACTTACCCCTTTTGTTGCTTCTTCAGCTTTTTCTGTCCCTTGCTTTGCAGGCTCTTCTGCTTCATCTTTGCTGCTGCATCCTGAAACTAAGAGCATTGCGGCTGCTGAAACAGCTATCCATCTTTTTAGCATCTTTGCACCCCTGTATATCCCTTTTTGCCTCGATGCAGTTTTCTATGTTAGCTCGTCTGAGTCGTTTCTTTATCTATTTAGTATTGCATCTCTTTTACATTTTAACGCATTATCGTTGGAAAGAGTACCGTTTTATTCATGACATCATACATTCCCTGCTGGGTAATTCGGATATATGGCAGATGCGTAGAGGAGAAAAAGAGCAAAGTATACATCGGATCTTCATGCCTGTAGCCTTTATCCCGGAGGTAATGGACTAGCTGTTTCTCTTCCTCCATTAATTCCTCTACCTTTTTATCGGACATAATTCCTTTTAAACGAAGCTCCATCTCCTGAACAATTTTTCCGCCTTCAGAAATAACAATCCCTCCGCCAATTTCTTTAAGCCGGTTAAATGCGTTCAGCATCTCACTCTTGTTTTTGCCGATTAATATGATATCTCCCGTATTTGAAAAAGAACTTGCCATGCCATCGAGGCTGCTCGCGAAGCCCTTTAGTACTGTATTAATGCGCCAGTGTCCTTCTCGGTCCACAAGCATGAAAAAGCACTCGTCATGCTCTTTTTCAAGCTCATCAGATGATACATCAATTGCGATGGAATATGGCTTTGTTATAACGGCATTCTCCATTTTTATTCCGAACGGCATGGAGAACTGCATATCATCAGCAGTAAGATCCCAATCGATATTCATCGGTTCAAAGCCAAATTCATCCCACGGAACCGGTTCATAAGCATCCAGATTAACACCATCTTTTTTTACCCATTCACCCTTTGCCATAACAGAAACTGGTGTTGGATCCTCTTCACTTGCAAGGAAATTGATATTTGCGACCCTTCCTGTTGCGATATTTCCATGCATATAATCGATTCCATAGTGGCGGGCAACATTAATAGTGGCCATATTATAAGCGTCAACCACAGGAACGCCTTTTTCAATCGCAATGCGGATCATATGGTCAATAATTCCCTGTTCATAAAAAGAGGAGAAGGATCCGTCTGTCGTGAAAATAATCTGATCATAATGATCGATTCCCAATTCATGCATTTCATCCAATAAGACCGGCAAATCCGGACGAATGGACGAATACCTTAGGGACACGGTATATCCCTGTAGAAGACGGTTATAAACGTCCTTCCCTGTCATGGATTCATGATCGCAATCCGCTCCAAGCAGCATGAGCTTTGCAAGTGTTTTTTCGGATGCTCCCGGAAAATGGCCTTCAATTTTCTTTCTCATCCGCTTTGTCTCCTGAATCCAATGGAGCATCATATCATCGCCGTCCAGAAGCTTAGGCCACCCGGTCAGCTCGCCTCCCTGAAGGACAGCGTCATGCTCAAGCCACGATTTGATGTTCCCGTGCGAAAAGGTTGTTTCTTCATGCTGTATTTCTGTTTGCGCATCGAACCTGCACCACCAATACATCGTCGCCGGGATATTCCTCATTTCCTTTAAAAAAGAAAACGCTTTCTTTTTATCCTGCTGCAAAGCAAGAACCATGTTGTCATTGATCAGGGTCGTTGTGCCAAACTGAGATGCATAGCTCGCAAAGGAATGGGGATTATATAATTGAAATGGGTGGGCATGCGGCTCAATATACCCTGGAACCAGCGTCATCCCAGTACAATCAACGACCTCACATTGTTCCATTTTTTCCGGCAGTTTTTCGCCCACATAGACAATGCGGTCGTCATAAATCCAAATATTAGCCGTTATCCATTTACGGAATGCCTGATTTAGATAACGTGCGTTTTTAAGTAGTATCGTCGGTGACAGTTTTCCGTCCAGTACGGAAACATGTTCACGCAAGTGCTTGTTTTTCCAACGGTAACGCTGTTCCAGCACCATACTCCCTCCCTTTTTAATTATCTCTTTATATGAAAAAGAACGATTTTTTTATAATGAAAGTTAACAAAGAAAAATGGCTTCAAAACAATAAAGAAAGCCCTTTCATTTCTCTTGTTTTTCTATAGTAACATATTTCACTGTTTAACGCATTAAAGAATCAGTAAAAGATTGTAAAAATTTTGTGAAAGAGGTGGCCATTCATGAATGTTAAACCAAATATCGGCATCTTAAATGCCTTAATACGGATTACAGTCGGCTTTACCGTTTTGGCGTGGAGTACATCCAAGCTAGTCAAAAGGCCGTGGCGGGATTCTTATTTAATGATGGCTATGCTGGGAGGAATGAAAGTGGCAGAAGGGATCGTCCGCTTCTGTCCATTAACAGCTCTGTTTGAAAGAGGCCAAGATATGGTTCAGGATATGAGGCATCAAGGCAGTGATCGTGAAAACAATGATTCGGCTGAGGAAATGCTGCCGTATAATCCGTCATAAAATTAGGCTATTTCGCAAAGTTTGTTGCTTACAAACTAGTTTTAATTACTGAGTTGATTGGAGCGGAAGGCACTTGACTCCTGCCGGAAGAGAGGGAGCGGGAGACCCCGCAGGCGTGAAACGCCGAGGAGGTTCCCGTTCCTCCCGGCGGGTTCGCTGCGTGACTGGAGCGGAAATCAACGGGCAAGCTTTATAGTTCAAAAACAACAATCTATACGAAAAGTACCTAATATTAAAAGCCCCCTTAATGGGGGGCTATACAAGATAGAATTCGAATGGGCGCGCCCATATAATATCTTAAATAACTTAAAAAGGAGCTGACAATATGTTTTGGGAATACGTGATGGATATGTCGTTTGTAATAATAGCATTGATTGGAAGCATTGTGGCGCTTCTGTATGTGTATATCCGCAGAACTAAGAAAGGACGTGCGAGATAGCTTTGTTGGCAATATCTTTTCGATAAAAAATGCCGTCACACTGAAGTTTTTCAAGTTCATCATACACTTTTTCCTGCGCATCCTTCAGGGTTGCCGCTTTAGCACCTGCAAGCAGCACACGGCCGCCGTTTGTGACAAACTCTCCTGAGCTGTTTTGGTCAGTACCGGCATGAAACACGGCTGTATCATTGCTGATTTCCTGAAGCCCGTTTAGGACAGCGCCTTTTTCATATGCTTCAGGATAACCCTTAGATGCAGCAACGACTCCAACCATTGCTTGGTCGTCCCATTGGATCACGGGTACTTCACCCTTAAGGACAGCCAGCATAACCTCCGCCAAATCAGATTTCATTCGCGGCAAAATCACCTGTGTTTCGGGATCTCCGAATCGGGCATTAAATTCAATAACTTTAGGGCCTGATGATGTTTTAATCAAACCCGCATACAGGATTCCGCTAAAGCTTCGGCCTTCCTGCACCATCGCTTTTGCAGCTGGCTTCAATACTTTTTCAACAGCATTTCCAACCGTTTCTTTTCCGATATGAGGCACAGGTGAATAGGCGCCCATTCCGCCTGTATTCGGACCCTGGTCTCCATCAAAAGCACGCTTATGGTCCTGGGCAATTTCAAGCGGAATCACATTTTCCCCGTTTACCAAAGCCATTAAAGAAAATTCTTCACCCTCGAGGAACTCTTCAATTACAACGGTTGCAGAAGCTTCACCGAACTTTTCATTTAAAAGCAGCTCCTCTATGCCCGCTAACGCTTCATCCATTGTCATCGCTACGATAACGCCTTTGCCGGCAGCAAGGCCATCCGCTTTCAGGACAATCGGTGCACCCTTTTCTTCAATATAAGCTTTTGCTTCTTCATATTTACTAAAGACAGCATATTCAGCTGTCGGGATATTATATTTCTGCATTAGTTCCTTCGCAAACGACTTACTGCCCTCAATTTCTGCGGCGGCTTGTTTCGGTCCAAACACTATTAATCCAGCTTCCTGAAAACGATCAGCCAGTCCTTCTAAAAGCGGTACCTCTGGGCCAATAACCGTCAAACCAATCTGATTATCAAGCGCAAACTGCACTAATTTTTCCTGATCACTTTCCACAATGTTGATTCGCTGAGCTGAATCTTCCATCCCAGGATTTCCTGGAGCTACAAAGACCTTTTCTACCGAAGGACTTTGGTTCATCTTCCAGCAAATAGCATGCTCGCGGCCGCCTCTTCCAATGACTAAAACCTTCATTACGCCCACCTCCGTTAAAATGTCAGCTATAGTAATCAGGAGCCTGGTTAAGGGCTCCTGTATTTGGGTAAAACTTAATGTTTAAAATGGCGCACGCCTGTAAAGACCATGGCAATTCCATACTCATCGGCTTTTTTGATAGAATCCTCATCACGGATGGAGCCGCCTGGCTGAATAATTGCTGTGATGCCTGCCTTGGCTGCGACCTCGACCGTATCGTTCATTGGAAAGAATGCATCTGATGCCATTATAGCTCCGTTTGCTTTTTCCCCAGCCTGTTCCAGTGCAATTTTGGCAGAACCGACACGGTTCATTTGCCCGGCACCGACTCCAAGCGTCATATTCGCATCATTTACAACAATTGCATTGGATTTCACATGCTTAACGACTTTCCAGCCAAGCTTGAGCGCTTTCCATTCTTCTTCAGTTGGTTCCCTTTTTGTTGCTACAGATACTTCTGCATCTTCAAGCGTATATTGATCATACTCCTGGGCAAGCAGGCCGCCTTCAATCGTGGATAATCTCATCTCAGCTTTCTTTTTCCCATCAAAAGGAATCGTTAACAAACGCAGATTCTTCTTCCCTTTTAAAATTTCGAGCGCTTCACCTGAGAAAGAAGGCGCAATAATGATTTCAAGGAAGATTTCATATAGCTTTTTAGCTGTGTCGGCGTCCACTTCCCTGTTCAGGGCAATGATTCCGCCAAAAATGGAAACGGGGTCCGCTGCAAATGCTTTTGAAAAAGCATCAAATACATTCTCGCCAGTTCCAACTCCGCAAGGGTTCATATGCTTAACGGCAACTGCTGCAGGCTCTGAGAATTCTTTTACAAGTTGAAGAGCCGCATCGGCATCATTAATATTGTTGTAGGATAGCTCTTTTCCATGAAGCTGCTCGGCATTGGCAATCGAAAATTCGGAACCAAGCGGTTTGCGGTAAAAAGCTGCTTTTTGATGAGGATTTTCTCCGTACCTTAACGTTTGCTTTAATTCATATGTAACGGTTAATTTTTCTGGTGTTTCTTCGTTAGCCAAATCTGTCATATATTCAGCGATCATCGCATCATAGGCAGCAGTATGGCGGAATACCTTCGCAGCAAGCTTGCGGCGGGTCTCCTTTTGCACCTCTCCGCTTTCATTTAATTGAGTTAGTACAGTTTCATAATCCGCAGGATCCACCACTACCGTCACATACTCGTGGTTCTTCGCTGATGCGCGCAGCATGGCCGGGCCGCCAATATCAATATTCTCTATTGCATCCTCTACCGTAACATCAGGCTTGGCGATCGTTTGCTGGAAGGGATACAAATTCACACATACAACCTGGATTGGCTGAATCTGATGCTCTTCAAGCTGCTTTTTGTGACCGGGTTCACCGTGTTTCGCCAGCAATCCCCCATGAATCATCGGGTTTAACGTTTTAACACGCCCTTCCAGAATTTCCGGAAAGCCCGTAACATCACTAACACCAACAACGGGAATGCCGCTCTCTTCCAACGCTTTTTTGGTTCCGCCTGTGGAAACAATCTCAAAGCCAAGCTCGCTTAACTGCCGAGCAAATTCAGTTACACCATTTTTATCAGAAACACTAATAAGTGCCCGTTTTTTCATTTTCTGCTCCTCCTGACTGACTACAAGACTTTTATAAATACTCTGTTAAACTTGCCTGCTGATTTCCGCTCTAATTAATATGTGCTAAATCCAACATTAGCTTGAACATAGACCTTTTCAAAAGCCTGCCAAACTTTGTAACCAAATCCCTTTACCTCTTTACCATTTTAGCATAAAAAAGTTTCTGTAAAACCTGCGGATAAAGCTTATGTTCGACTTCATGAATCTTGTTCTGAAGACTCTCTTTGGTTTCATCTCTCTCAATAGCAACAGACTGCTGGGCAATAATTGGACCGGTATCCATGCCTTCATCTACAAAATGCACTGTTACACCGCTCACCTTTACATTGGCTTCCAACGCCTGTCCGATTGCATCCTTACCCGGAAAAGCCGGCAAAAGAGATGGATGGATATTAATTATTCTTCCTTCATATTCTTTAAGCAGAGTCGGACCAATCAGTCTCATATAGCCAGCAAGAATGATATACTCGGCACCGCTTTCCTTCAGCTTCTGTAAAATCACTTCTTCATACGCTGCTTTGCCGGCATAATCCTTTGCTGAAAAAACGAATTGCGGAATCTGTCCGTTTTGAGCACGCTCGATGCTATAGGCACCCGGGCGGTCACAGACAAAAAGGACAATCTCAGCCTGCAGTTCGCCTTGTTTGGATGCATCCATGATGGCCTGAAAGTTCGTTCCGCTTCCGGAAGCAAACACTGCGATTTTCTTCATGACTTCCTCCTTAAGCGATTCAGCTTACAGAATTTCAATTCCTTCCTGATCGGTAACTGTCCCCATAAGGTAAGCTTTTTCTCCAATTTTGTTAAAATAGGCAATCAATTCTTCTGCGATTTCCTTATCAGCTGCAACGACCATGCCTGTTCCCATATTAAAAATATTGTACAT
Organism: Bacillus sp. ISL-47; assembly: GCF_018613175.1. Taxonomy (NCBI): domain Bacteria; kingdom Bacillati; phylum Bacillota; class Bacilli; order Caryophanales; family Bacillaceae; genus Bacillus; species Bacillus sp. ISL-47. The sequence goes on from NZ_JAGGQS010000017.1 coordinate 15,466, forward strand.
TTCTTTGCGCTTGAGTCCGCCGATTTTCTCCATCATCGTGAACACAGCCGGCACTTGCCAATTCCGTTCTTCAAGCTGAGCACCCAAGCCTTCCGGAAGCATGCGCGGAATGTTTTCAATAAATCCTCCACCCGTAATATGAGCCATGCCTTTCAGCTTGAACTTTTTCATAGCTGATAGAAGTGGCTTTACGTAAATCTTTGTCGGGCGAAGCAGCTCTTCCCCCAAAGTACAGCCTAACTCATCAACGTTATCAGTTAATGACATATTTGCTTTTTCGAAGAACAGCTTACGCACCAGCGAATAGCCATTGCTATGAATGCCGCTGGATGCAAGGCCGATCAGCACATCCCCCGCTTTAATATCCGCACCATTGACCAAGTTGGATTTTTCACAGGCCCCGACTGCAAAGCCGGCAAGGTCGTATTCTTCCTCGCTGTACATGCCAGGCATTTCAGCTGTTTCCCCGCCTACAAGCGCACATCCAGCCTGCTCACAGCCATCTGCTATTCCTTTTACAATCGCTTCAATCCGTTCCGGTGCAGCCTTTCCGCAGGCGATATAATCCAAGAAATAGAGAGGCTCTGCTCCCTGTACGACAATGTCATTGACACACATCGCGACAGCATCGATTCCAATCGTATCATGCTGATCCATCATAAAGGCCAGCATCAATTTCGTCCCGACTCCATCTGTGCCTGACACTAATACTGGTTCCTTCATGTTGAGAACTGAAAGATCAAACATGCCGCCGAATCCGCCCAGCCCGCCGAGCACGCCTGGGCGAATTGTTTTTTGTACATGCTTTTTCATGCGGGAAACTGCTTCATAGCCTGCTTCAATATCCACTCCGGCTTGCTTATATGCATTTGCCATCTATTTTTCACCCCATATTGGAAAAATAAAGGCCGATTTTTCAACTTATCGGCCAAAATAGTACTTTTAACGGCCAAAAATCAAGATTTATCGGCCAATTCTTCGTATTTATCGGCCAACCATAGCTATTTATCGGCCAAAGTTCAATTACACCTTCTCATAAGGATGCACAGTGCTAGGATAAATCTCAGTCGGATACTGTCCTGTAAAGCATGCCAGGCATTGTCCATCTTTCCTGCCGATCGCTTTAACCATGCCTTCAGTACTTAAAAAGGTTAGTGTATCTGCGCCAATGATTTCTCTAATTTCTTCTACTGAGTGATTGCCTGCAATCAACTCTTCCTTAGAGGATGTATCAATTCCATAGAAGCATGGATTTTTAATAGGAGGTGAACTGATCAGCACATGCACTTCAGTTGCGCCGGCTTCTTTCAGCATGCTCACAATCCTTCTGCTTGTTGTTCCGCGGACAATCGAATCATCAACCATGATGACTCTCTTGCCTTCAACCACACCGCGGACCGGCGACAACTTCATTTTTACGCCCTGCTCCCTTAATGACTGGGAAGGCTGGATAAACGTACGGCCCACATAGCGGTTCTTGATCAGTCCCATTTCATATGGAATACCTGAAGCTTCAGCATAGCCGATCGCAACCGAGATGCTCGAATCCGGTACGCCTGTAACAACATCGCCTTCAATTGGGACTTCAAGAGCCAACTGCTTCCCAAGGTTTTTCCGGGCTGTATGCACGTTAATTCCATTAATATTACTGTCCGGACGGGAAAAATAAACATATTCCATTGTGCACATGGCAATATTGGAAGCCATTGCGAACATCTCCGAACGGAAGCCGTTATCGTCAATGATCAGAAGCTCTCCAGGCAAAATATCGCGGATAAATTCTGCGCCGACCACATCAAAGGCACAGGTTTCAGATGCGACCGCATAAGCATCGCCGATTTTTCCAAGTGATAGCGGCCTCATACCGTTCGGATCAAGCGCAACCATCATTTCAGTTTCGGTCATGATTAGAAAAGCATAAGCTCCTTTAATCATGGATAGAGCATTTTTAACACGTTCCTTTAAAGAAGAGAAACCTGCACGCTTAATCAGGTGAGCCAATACCTCTGTATCCGAGCTGGTTTGAAAAATGCTTCCCTGTCCTTCCAGCTGATGCTTTAAGGCAGTCGCATTTACCAGATTTCCGTTATGGCAAAGCGCAAGGCTTCCGCTCTGAGAGTTAAACAGCAGGGGCTGAACATTTTCATATCCGCCCCCGCCGGCTGTCGCATAGCGAACATGGCCGATCGCGGCTTTCCCTTCCAGCTCCTTCATTGCTTCTGATGTAAAAATCTCTGTAACAAGGCCTTCACCTTTCATGCCTTTTAGCTTCTTGCCATCTGTAACGACCATTCCCGTACCTTCCTGGCCGCGGTGCTGCAGGCTATGAAGTCCGTAATACGTAATCTGGGAGGCATCCTGGTGCCCCCATATGCCAAAAATCCCGCACTCTTCATTTAATCCTCTTACTTCAGCAAGCATGGGATGGCTCCTTTCCAGGCCTGCTCCAGAACATCAACCTGTTCGGCTAGCAATAGGCCCTCCTCATTGGAGATATATAGTACAGGTGCTTCTGTCACTTCACCAATAAGCTTTGCATCTACTAAATTTTCAAACGCTTCCTGATTTTCCTTTTTAACAGAAAGCAAGAAGCGGGACTGCGATTCACTGAATAAAGCTGAAGTAGCATTGCCCGTTACTTTCACATCCGCTCCAAGCCCTTTGGAACCAATCAAACTTTCAGCAGCCGCCACTGCCAATCCGCCTTCTGCCACATCATGCGCTGATGCCACAAGGCCTGAACGGATGGCTTTCAAAATTTGTGCCTGAGCCTTTTCTTCTTTTTCCAAATCTAGCTCAGGTGATTTTCCGAAGACCTTGCCGTATGTCATCTTCTGTAGTTCACTGCCTCCGAATTCATCCTTTGTTTCGCCTACCAGATAAATAAGGTCGCCCGCCGCTTTAAAAGATTGCGTCGTTACATGGTCAATATCTTCTACCAGTCCGACCATTCCAATGACTGGTGTAGGATAAATCGCCGTTCCATTTGTTTCGTTATATAGAGAGACGTTTCCGCCAATAACAGGTGTATTTAAGGTGCGGCAAGCCTCACTGATTCCATCTGCCGCTTTTTCAATCTGCCAGAAGATTTCAGGCTTTTCCGGGTTGCCGAAATTCAGGTTATCTGTGATTGCTAAAGGTACCCCGCCGGAGCAGATGATATTTCTGGCTGCTTCCGCAACAGCAATTTTGCCGCCTGTCTCAGGGTCAAGATACATATAGCGGGAATTGCAGTCTGTCGTCATTGCAAGTCCCTTGCGCGTTCCGCGGATACGGATAACTGCCGCATCTGAACCAGGAGCCACAACCGTATTCGTGCGCACCATATAGTCATATTGGTCATAAACCCATTCCTTACTGGCAATGGTCGGCTGCTGGAGCAGCTTTACAAGCGTTTCTTTGTAATCATCAACCGCTGGAATGTCATTTTCCATCACCTGGAATTCACGATAGTATTCAGGTACGCTTGATGGCTTATGGTAAACCGGTGCGTCCTCTGCAAGTGCATCAACTGGAAGCTCTGCTACGGTTTCCCCCTGATGGGTTAGGCGGAGCATCTTATCATCAGTTACCTTGCCGACCGCAACTGCTTCAAGGCCATACTTGGAAAATAAATCAACAATCTCCTGCTCGCGGCCTTTTTTCACCACAATCAGCATTCTTTCCTGAGACTCGGAAAGCATCATTTCGTATGCAGTCATGCCTGTTTCCCGTTGCGGTACAAGGTCCAGATTCATTTCAATACCAGATCCTGCTTTGCTCGCCATTTCAGCTGAAGAGCTAGTAAGGCCCGCAGCACCCATATCCTGAATGCCGACAAGGGCATCGGACTGAACCAGTTCAAGGCATGCTTCCAAAAGAAGCTTTTCCATAAACGGGTCCCCAACCTGGACAGCTGGCCGCTTTGCTTCTGATTGATCGGTCAGTTCTTCTGATGCGAAAGTAGCTCCATGGATTCCGTCACGGCCTGTTTTCGCGCCCACATACATAACCGTATTGCCGACGCCATGCGCCTGGCCTTTTTTAATATCCTTATGGTCGATTAAACCGACACACATGGCGTTTACAAGCGGGTTACCTTCATAGGAAGAATCAAACTGCACTTCTCCTCCTACTGTCGGAATGCCAATGCAGTTTCCATAGCCAGCAATGCCTGCGACTACTTCTTTAAAAAGGTACCGAACACGAGGAGAATCCAATTCTCCAAAGCGTAAAGAGTTGAGGAGGGCGACCGGTCTTGCGCCCATTGAAAATACATCGCGGATAATCCCGCCGACACCTGTTGCAGCCCCTTGGTAAGGTTCGATTGCAGACGGGTGGTTATGGCTTTCAATTTTAAAAACAACTGCTTGCCCATCGCCGATATCAACAATTCCAGCTCCTTCCCCTGGTCCTTGAAGCACTTTCTCTCCTGTTGTTGGGAACTTGCTTAATACTGGCTTGGAATTTTTATAGCTGCAGTGCTCAGACCACATAACAGAAAACAAGCCGATTTCTGTATAATTTGGCAAACGCCCGATAATCTTTTCAATCATCGTAAATTCTTCGTCAGACAAACCCATTTCTTTATATACCTTCTGTGCCTTTAACTGTTCCGGACTTGGCTCAAGCATTAACGACATGTGCTTCCCTCCATTGTTTTACGATTGATTGAAAAAGTTTCAAGCCATCTGCTCCCCCTAAAAGCTCATCAACAGCTCTTTCAGGGTGCGGCATCATGCCGAGAACATTTCCTTTTTCATTAATAATGCCCGCGATATTTTCCAGGCTGCCATTAGGATTTGTTCCGTTATAAGTAAATACGATCTGATTATTTTCCTGCAATTTAACTAGAGTGGCTTCATCACAATAATAGTTCCCTTCGCCATGAGCGATTGGGACTTTGATTACTTCATCTTTTTTATAAGCAGATGAAAACATAGTCTCGTTGTTTTCAACTTTCAGCTCTACAGTACGGCAAATGAACTTTAGGCTATCATTTCTTCTCATCGCCCCTGGCAAAAGACCTGCTTCTAATAAAATTTGAAATCCGTTGCATACGCCCAAAATCGGTTTGCCTGCCTCAGCCGCTTTTACTACTTCTTTCATGACATTACTGAAGCGTGCCACTGCACCTGAACGGAGATAATCACCGTATGAAAACCCGCCGGGAAGAAGGATTCCGTCATACTTATCCAAGCTTTCAGCGTCATGCCAGACATATTCGGCTTCCGCTCCAAGCTCATCCTTCACTGCATGGTACATGTCTATGTCACAATTGGACCCTGGAAAAACGATGACTGCAAACTTCACTGGGTAACAGCCTCCTCAATTTCAAAGCGGTAATCTTCAATCACAACATTAGCCAAAAGGCGCTCGCACATTTCCTTTACTGCCTCTTCAACAGGGCGGTCGCTCTTTTCAATGGTCAACTCCATGTATTTACCGATGCGGACATCAGATACTTCAGTGTAATTCATGGAATGAAGCGAATTTTTTACAACTGTTCCTTGAGGATCTAGCACACTTTCTCTTAATGTGACGAAAACTTTTACTTTGTACATACTGTTTGGCCTCCCAGTCTCGCTAAAATATTTTCATAGGCATCAGTCAAATTCCCAAGATCTCTGCGGAAAACATCTTTATCAAGTTTTTCATTTGTCTCTATATCCCAAAGCCTGCAAGTATCAGGTGAGATCTCATCAGCCAGCAAGATATTGCCTGATTCATCCTTCCCAAACTCAAGCTTGAAGTCTACCAAGTTAATGCCCAGCTCTTTGAAAAAGTCTCTTAAAATTGCATTTACATTCAATGCCTTCTCTTTTAGAAGAGCCACTTCCTTCTCATCAGCCAGCTTCAGTACCTCAATATGGTCTTCTGTTAAAATTGGATCGCCGAGCGCATCGTCTTTATAATAAAACTCTACAATCGGTCTAGGTAAAGCCGTGCCTTCTTCAACTCCCAATCTCTTAGAAAAGCTCCCTGCCGCAAGGTTCCGGACCACTGTTTCGAGCGGAATGATCTCCACCTTTTTCACAAGCTGCTCCGTTTCTGAAAGCTTTTTGATGAAGTGAGAGTCGATTCCCAGCTCATGCAGCTTTGAAAATAGCAAACTCGTAATCTCGTTATTCAAACGGCCTTTGCCGTCAATGCTTGCTTTTTTCTCCCCGTTAAAAGCCGTTGCAGAATCTTTATACTCGATCCATACAATGTTTTCATTGTCTGTTCTGTAAACCTTTTTGGCTTTGCCTTCGTATAACAATGCTCCTTTTTCCATGGCGGAGAGCCTCCTTTATAAGAAAATTAGGAATTTTCCTGTTAAAATAGAGGTAAAGACTGCTCTTTACCTCTATTTTGCTACAAACCTAAACGGTCAAAAATTGTGTCTACATGCTTGATATGGTAGTTATAGTCGAAGCAGTCATCAAGTTCTGCTTCAGAAAGCTTTGATGTAATGGTTTCGTCCTGTTCGATTAGGCTGCGGAATTGAACCTGCTTTTCCCAGGCTTCCATTGCACGCGGCTGGACTGTGTCATATGCCTCTTCACGCGTCATTCCTTTGTCAATCAACGCAAGGAGAACACGCTGGGAGTAGATTAGCCCGAGTGTACGGTCCATATTGCGTTTCATGTTTTCAGGGAAAACAGTTAAATTTTTAACAATGTTGCCAAAGCGGTTCAGCATATAGTTCAACGCAATTGTTGCATCCGGAATAATGATTCTTTCAGCCGAAGAGTGGGAAATATCGCGCTCATGCCATAGTGAAACATTTTCATAGGCAGTCATCATATAACCGCGGATCACTCTAGCCATTCCTGTCATATTTTCAGAACCGATCGGATTGCGCTTATGCGGCATGGCTGAAGATCCTTTTTGGCCTTTTGCGAAAAATTCCTCTACTTCGCGCGTTTCACTTTTTTGTAGGCCGCGGATTTCCGTTGCAAATTTTTCAATCGATGTTGCAACCAAAGCAATCGCACCCATATAGTGGGCATGACGGTCACGCTGAAGTGTTTGAGTAGAGATTGGTGCAGGCTGCAGGCCAAGCTTTTCGCATACATATTTCTCAACAAAGGGATCGATGTTAGCATATGTTCCAACTGCACCCGAAATTTTGCCGAATTCTACATCAGCAGCTGCTTCTTTAAAGCGTTCAAGATTTCGTTTCATTTCTTCATACCAAAGCGCAAGCTTTAGGCCGAAGGTTGTTGGCTCTGCATGTACTCCATGCGTACGGCCCATCATAACAGTATGCTTATGTTCCCGGGCTTTGTTTTTTAGGATCTCTACAAAACGCTCAAGATCTTTTAGAAGAATATCATTCGCCTGCTTGATTAAGTAAGAAAGCGCCGTATCAACCACATCCGTTGATGTAAGTCCGTAATGAACCCATTTGCGCTCCTCGCCAAGCGTTTCAGAAACCGCACGTGTAAAAGCAACAACATCATGCCTTGTTTCTTCTTCGATCTCTTTAATCCGGTTGATATCAAAAGAAGCTTTTTCACGGATTTTTTGGACATCCTCTTTCGGAATATCGCCTAATTCTGCCCAAGCTTCACAAGCAAGTATTTCAACCTCTAGCCAAGCCTGAAAGCGGTTCTCCTCTGTCCAAATAGCTCCCATTTCCGGTCTTGTATAACGTTCAATCATGTTTTATCCTCCGATCTTTTCCTTCACATCGGCCCAGATGCCGCTCTTTTCTGCTTCGTCCAGCGCTTCTTCCGCTGAATTCCGCAAAAGCGTGACATGGCCCATCTTGCGTTTATATTTGGCATCCTTTTTTCCGTACAAATGAATCTTCCAGTCAATCAGTTCAGGTATTTTCTTTATTAAAAGCTCCTGATGCTCTCCTAGTATGTTTACCATAACAGCCGGTTTTAATAGCTCGGTGCTTCCAAGCGGCCAATTGCAAACCGCCCTGATATGCTGCTCAAACTGGGAGGTCTCACAGGCTTCAATGGAATAATGCCCTGAATTATGCGGACGCGGCGCAAGCTCATTTATGTAAATATGCCCGTCCTTTGTCAAAAACATTTCAACAGCAAGCGTACCGATAAGCCCAAGTGCTTCTGCCAGCTGGCTTGCTGCTTTTATCGCCTTGTCCTCTGCAGCGTCTGTTATGATGGCCGGCACAATTGTCTGATGCAGAATATTTTCTTTGTGAATGTTTTCCCCTACTGGAAAAATAGCTGTTTCTCCTGTGATATTTCGGCAGATGATCACCGAAATTTCTTTTTCAAAAGGAATCCATTTTTCAAGAACGCACACACCTTTTTCAAGAAGCCTTTCAGCATCCTTTAAATCCTGCTCGCTCTTTATGACAAACTGTCCTTTTCCATCATATCCGCCCCTGGAAGTCTTTAATACCGACGGATAGCCAAGCTTTTCTATATTATCATAAATGTCTTTTTCTGTAGTGATGACAGCGTATGGAGCAACCTCGCAGCCCGCATTTTGAATGGCTGCCTTCTCCTTTGTCCGGTCCTGAGTAATTTCCAGAACCTCGCTGCCTTGAGGTACATTCGCATGTGCACATAGCCAGTCCAGTGCTTCAGCGTTGATATTTTCAAATTCATAGGTAACAACATCGCTGACTTCTGCCAGTTCTTTTATAGCATCCAAGCTGTCAAACGCCCCAGTGATTTCAATATCCGCAACCTGTCCACAAGGCGAATTTTCAGTCGGATCTAGGACCGCGATTCTAAAACCTTGGGCTTTTGCAGCAAGAGCCATCATTCGCCCAAGCTGGCCGCCGCCAATAATTCCGATCGTTTGTCCAGGCAAAATCGTTTTATTAGACAAGTTCATCACTGCTTTCTAAAACTTCCTGTTTTATTTTTTCTCTTCTATGTTCAAGGCGTTCTGCAATTTGCGTATCAAAAGCTCCAAGGATTTGTGCAGCCAATAATCCTGCATTGGTTGCGCCTGCCTTTCCGATCGCAACGGTAGCCACTGGAACTCCGCCTGGCATTTGCACAATGGATAACAATGAATCCAGCCCATTTAGAGCCTTTGATTGGACTGGCACTCCAATAACCGGAAGGGTCGTTTTCGCAGCTACCATTCCTGGCAGATGTGCTGCTCCCCCTGCGCCGGCAATAATCACCCTTATTCCTCTATCTCTAGCCTGTTCGGCAAATTCAAACATAAGATCCGGAGTCCGATGCGCTGAGACGACCTTTTTTTCAAAAGCGATTTCAAGCTCTTCCAGAATTCCGCAAGCGTGCTTCATTGTTTCCCAATCTGATTTGCTCCCCATAATGACTGCTGCTTGTGCGTTCATTCTTCCTCCTCCAAATCAGTAAATATAAAAAACCCGCACAGATCCTTCTCTTATGAGAGAAAGTAATCTGTCCGGGCCAAAATTAACCATAATAAAAGGAATATACCTAATTGCAGCAGGAACCATTCCTTTATCACGCCGGGCATATCAGCTTTCCCTCATAGTCCGGCAATTTACGGTTGCCGGGTAGAAACTCATGGGCCCTATTCCCATTATTATACGAGGGGTTATTCACGTTTTATTAACTACCACCATATTAACAACTTGCCTGATACTATGTCAACCTAAAAATCGAACAATACTAAAAGTCAGACAATTAATGTTCGTGTTTTACTCTTCAACCAGTTTCGCTTCAAAAACGATTTGGCGGCCAGCCGGTTCATAGTCGACTTTTCCGCCATTCTTAACTTCTTTAAAAATAGGCTTTTCCGTCCTTCTAACAGGCATATATCCTGCCTGTTGAATTCGTGCCAGACACTGATCAATGGTTTCATTTTCCTGAACCTCAAATACCATTTTGCTCTTCCCTTTGCTCATTGAGACAACTTTCCTCTCTTAACAGATTTCACCCAGAAGCCTCCATGAATGGTTTTCGGCTCATAAGCGATTATAAAAGCTTTCGGATCGAGCTCTTTAATCGTTTGATACAGCTTCAACTCATATTTTCTCGGCGTCAGTATCTGAAGAGCCATCCGATCACCTTCCAACCCGTTGGCAGCCCAGTTTGTCACACCGTAACCTTTATCTCTTAATGCTTTAGGTAAATCCCGGTCATATTCTTTGGTGATCACATTCACTGTAATATAGCCAAGTGCCAGCTTTTCTTCAATTTTCATGCCCACAATAACACCAATTCCATAGCCCACCGCATAAGCAATCAAATTCTGTATCTCATTAAGGTTATCCAGTACGAGACCCAACCCAATTACATAGATCACAACTTCGATCGTACTTATAAAAGCTGCTAGGTATCGCTGTCCCTTCAGCGTAAGAATCATCCTGATTGTAAAAAAAGATACATATACAATATTAATGAGCAATATAATGGCGACCATAATAAAACTGTTTTCCAGCAATGCCATATCCTCCTTTGAGGGTCTATTAAGAGTGCTCCTGCTCCACCCTATCCCCATTAAATCCCTATTGTACAAAAGAATTCAGGGTTTGATAACCTTTTTTCGAAAATCTGATGCTTTTTGTTAGGTTATCCTTTTTCTAGAGGAATGAAACGACTATGATTCCCTCCTTCAGCAATTAACAAATATTATAAAGTTTAGCTCCTGTCCTTCAAAGGAATAGTTTTAATATCTCGTTAAAAGTTACAGCAAAGGAGTGACAAAATGAGTAAATATCAAAATTTAAACAAGCAATATATAGATGGAGAATGGCGGGACGGAACCGGTAAGTCCGTTTATCAGGACACTAATCCTTACAATGAAGAAACCTTGGCGGAGTTTAAAATGGCTGGTGTAGAAGATATAAGCGAAGCTTATCAATCAGCAAAACAGGCTCAAAAAGCTTGGAGCGAAACCAATCCTTTTGAGCGCTCAACCATAATGGAAAATGCGGTTCGCATTATGAATGAGCGGCGTGATGAACTTGTCGAACTTCTTGTATTGGAGTCCGGGTCTTCCCATTTAAAAGCAAACGTGGAGGTAGATTTCTGCATTGCTATTACACGTGAGGCTGCATCCTTCCCTCTTAGGATGGATGGAACCATTGTACCTTCACTTGTACCAGGTAAAGAAAACAGAGTTTACCGCAAACCTTTAGGTGTGGTAGGCATCATCGGGCCATTCAACTTCCCTATGTATCTTGCTATGCGTTCTGTGGCCCCTGCCTTGGCAGTCGGGAATGGAGTCGTTCTTAAACCTGATGAAAAAACTGCTATGAGCGGCGGATCAATCCTGGGCAAAATCTTTGAGGAGGCCGGAGTCCCTAAAGGTGTGCTGAATGTTGTTGTAGCAGACATTGGAGAAATTGGGGATTCATTTGTGGAACATCCAATTCCACGGATGATCTCATTCACCGGCTCGACAGGTGTCGGACGCTATATCGGCGAACTATGCGGCAGAAATATTAAAAAATCCGTATTAGAACTTGGCGGCAATAATGCCCTTATCGTCCTGGAAGACGCAGATATTCAAAGAGCTGTGAATGCAGCTGCATTCGGAAAGTACATGCATAACGGGCAAATCTGCATGTCACTAAACCGGATTATTGTTCACCGCAATGTTTATGATGAATTCGTCAAACGCTTTGTAGATAAAGCAGAAAGCATTAAAGTAGGAGATCCGCGCGACAAGGATACCCTGATCGGCCCATTAATTAATCGGGCAGCCATTGAAAGATTGCTTGGCCAAATTGAAGAAGCCAGGCAGCAGGGTGCTGAGGTAGTACTGGAGGGCAAAGTCGAGGGCAACGTGATGAGCCCAGTAATCTTAAAAGGCACAAATGACGTCTCTACTGCAAAGAACGAAATGTTTGGTCCAGTTGTAACGATCATCCCGGTTGAGACCGAGGAGGAAGCTATCCGTGTTGCAAATGACACACCATACGGATTAAGCGGCTCCGTCCATACCCGCTCCCTTGAAAAAGGTGTAGAAATCGCTAAGCAAATGGAAACAGGCATGGTCCATGTAAACGATCAAAGCGTTAACGACGAACCGCTTGTAGCATTCGGAGGCAAAAAAGACTCAGGACTTGGTCGCTTCGGAGGCGAATGGTCAATGGAAGAATTCACAACACTCCAATGGATCTCTACACAAAACAAGCCTCGGGAATATCCATTTTAAAAAAATGGATAGAGGAACGCACCTGCTATCTGGTGCGTTATTTTGTTTTCTGTCAAAGATCAAGTGCTGATTACTTCCCTTATGAATAATTGAAAAAATTGCTTAGCTCAATTAAAACAACCCATTTTAGAAACAAATTAGTACATTTAACTAGATTGCTTTAGATTTTAGTTATATTTTACATAACTTACGAGTTTTCTAATTAAGGATCAGCATTTTAGAAAGGGAGCCTCAACAGTGCGCCATTAAGCCAACTGACCGATATATCGAAAAAGTGACCGATAAAATGAAATTCTGACCGATAAATCTAAGAAAGTAACCGTTATTTACAATAAAACAAAGCTGAGTGGCCAAAAAAATGTCACCTTAAGAGAAAGTAAGCGATATTTATAAGCTGAAAATAAATAAAAACACAAAAAGAGCACCCATCAGGTGCTCTTTCATTCGCCCGGCAGCGTCCTACT
>NZ_JAGGQS010000018.1:0-8098 GCF_018613175.1 Bacillus sp. ISL-47
GCTGCTGGATCTTTGTTATTGTTATAAAAGGTATAGCTACCATTTAGCGAAGCGCACACTAAGACATTCACTTGTGTAAAAAAAACTTATTTCAATAGATATTGGAAAGTTCAAAAGGGGATAATCCTGCAAAATTATTTGAAGATAGTTTGTTAAGTAATTCCTTAGTTTGAACAGACCCTTAGCATATGTTTTCGGCGTTTCTTTGGAAGGACCCCAACCAGTAAAAGTTTCCATATGAAAATATTACACAATATGTTATTTTGTAAATTAGTTGGAATTTTATTGAAAGTGGATAGTTAGTGTCAAAAATAAATTACACAAAAGACGGGAGGAATGGATATGAAAAAAGTATTCGGCACAATCGGACTAGGAGCAATGGCACTTGGAGTATTATTAGGAGCTGGAAGTCCGATAGAACAAGTATCTGCTAATGGAGTAGACGGTCAAACGATAGCACAGACAGCAAAAGAGTTTCACCAAGGGGAAAAACCGCTTAAAGTTTACAAATCTGAAGCTACTGGGGTTGAAGTAGAGGTTTACGCTTCTAACCCAGAAGACGCTGAAAAAATCAAGAAGGAAAAAGGCTGGACCGACAATGAGCCTGTTAAAATAATGAAGGACAAGGACAAAGCTAAAAAGAGTGAAAAAAAACAGCCTTCAACAAAGCTTTTAACGCAACCATTACAGGTTTTATTAACAACTTTGGAACGATCAAAGCTTCAGCAAACACAGACACGAGTGGTTGGGATCAAGTAGGTACTGAATATTGGGTAATGGATAAATATTGGAACACACAGTATGATACTGTCTGGCACTCACATGGAGGAGACTATATGTTCCGCTTACCCGCCCATTCAGTATCTGGTCAAACTGGAGACGGTTCAAACCCAGAGGGTTATGCTGAACTTTGGGAGGACGACGGAAGTTTTGGAGACGACTATGTGACAAGCTGGAACTTCTATCCTTCTTCATACTCTCTTGATTATGTTGTCAGAAGCATTGATGGATGGGTAGACGGAAGTGAAGCAGAATTTTACTCTACACATGGAGGGAATTACTCCGTGTCATATGGGAGGCTTGACAACGTAAAATATTATGACTAATTATAGGAACCTAGTAGACAAAGACTCTAACATCCTTAGGTTAGAGTCCTTTTGATTTATTTACTGTATTGCGGCTGATATTGGTTACTACCCCTTTTAGTGTAGATAAGCTACTTTATGTTAATTAGATTTGATATCAAGTAGGTTTAGGAATAAGTAAAAAGAACTCTATACGGTTCCTCGTTTAAAATATATGTCTGCACATCTCTGAAACATTAGCAAGATCTTCATCATGTCCTATATCACCTTTTGGCTTTTTGAGGTTATTTCTTTCCACTATTGTCTGATTTAAATAACTTTTTAAAATTGTAAGAGGCCTCGATGTTCTTACCCATGATTTCAGGGAGAATAAAGTTGTCAAATAAAAAGCAGCCATTTTGGCTGCTGCTGTTTTTTATAAAACAAACTTGGAAAGGCTATTCTCAATTTCTTCATCCGTAATGCCGATATACCTTAAAGTGATTTCAGGATGGGAGTGATTCAGGATCCTTTGCAAGGAAGCAATGTCCCTCGTTTCTTTGTAGTACCAGTAGCCAAAGGTCTTCCTCATGGTGTGTGTGCCGATTCCATCTGTGATGTCGACCATTCTGGCGGCCTTATTAAGCTGCCTATAGGCTTGTATTCTGGAAATGGGCTTGTCCCCTTTTCGGCTCGGAAACAGCCATTCTGTGCCCTCCAGTGTCTTGATATAGTCATTTAATTGGTCATAGATATTGTTTAAGTGAATCGTACGGGGCTTTTCGGTTTTTCCTTCTTTTACGATCACTTTCTTTTTCTTCTTCACGTCTTTGATCTTCAGATTCAATAAGTCGCTGATTCTCAATCCGGTATTGATCCCTAAGAGAAACAGAATGTAATCCCGTTCCCCGCAAAATCGTTTGAGTGCCCATTTCATGTCCGTGATCTGGTCATAATTCCGGATCGGCTGCACATCTTTAATTTCCTCTTTTTTGATACCTGGCTTCACAGCTGCCATTTCGCTCTCTCCTTGATTTGAATTCAACAAAATCAGTCATTTGAATGTAACATATTTTCGCTAATAAGAGCTTACCATACGAAAAACAGGAGAGTCCATCCTTTTCAACAAAATGAAAGTAACTTAATATCCACTATGTTACATGGAATAAATTAAGTTACTTTAACGCAACCTATTTTTACAAATATTGTAAAGAGGGTGTCTTCTATGTGGGAAAAAAGAAGTAATCGAATAATGGAAATAGCAATAATTTTGATATTCGGTGCTATAACGTCAGTGCTGAATACTTTTTGGTTAAGGCAATCACTAATAGAAGAAGTAAAAATAATCGCCAAAGATAATGAGACAAATATATTAAAGCAAAGCAAGGTAACTAGCATAAGCGACAAAATGAAACTCTAGGAGTAACTGTTGAAACCTCTTCATGGAACGTGTGTTATGGTAAAACAAAAAGACCCTCCTAAAATTTCGGAGGGTTTGCCTATTTATAAAAATGTATGTATCTTGGCTAAACAATCGCTCACAATTTCTTCAGGAGCGTGTCCTCTTACTCGAAGATTACGAGCCTGCCAATCTAAACTTTTCACTTGATCGGTTAGGATAACACCTTGAAAAGCCAAGCCCTCGGGGAGCTTGACTTCGTAACCCCATCCCCTTATGGTGTTTGTAATTGGACATACAGCTGCGAATCCTGTTGCTTCATTAAAATTTTTCGGTGATAAAACGATTCCAGGTCGATTTCCTGCTTGTTCATGGCCTGTTTGCGGATTAAAATTCACATAAACAAGATCACCGCGGTCTGGTGCTGACATTAAAATAACTCATTCCCCTCTGTTCCAAAATCAATTTCTCCATGGTGATTTTCCGGTTTGCACTGTGCTAAAAGTTCTTCTAAAGAGTATTTCTTTGATTGTTTTTTCGGAACCAGCGTGATCGTTCCTTCATTCTCCATAACTTTCATTTCTATTTCAGATCCCTGGTGAATTTCAACCCGTTCAGCAACATCCTTCGGAATCCTTACAGCAAGACTGTTTCCCCATTTTTGAATAGTTGTTGCCAGCGTCATAATTTCCACCTCTTTACCCTTATTCATTTCTTTCCAGTCCATTGTAACACTTCCTATTCCACTTTGTATATACATAGTATATACACCTCTTCTTCAAGTGATACACTTCCATAAAAATGTTTTTAGGAAGTTTCCAAGTTCAAATGTAGGATTTATTTGGGCCTACAGACTTTCCATTTTTATAAAGGGAAATGTATTCTATATGTAGAATGTTAACTATATGTACTCCACGTTTTATGGTCTACATATTTTTTGTGATCCACATATAATCTACAAAGGGTGAGGTAGTTGTACTGGAAAATAAGCGATTTTGTTGAAGAAATCAAATATGTACTTCAAGAGAAGAGATTACACATTAACACCGTCGATGGATGGTTTAAAAAATTAGAAGAAGAGCAAATTCATTATGTTTCCCGAACAGAAGATTCCAATGAAAAAGTATATGAAAGCTTAGATTTGGAACTGGCTATTTTTATCAAAAGGAAGAGAAACGAGAAATGGTCTTTGAGTGCCATATTTAACGAAATTAAAAATGAATTTGAATTAAGACCTTTCCCGGCTCAATTCAAGGAGTCCACAAATGTACCACAAATTGTTGACATAGATACCTTAAAGGCAAAGCTTATAGAGGAGTTCAAAGGCACATTTGAGGAGGTTGCTGCTGCCCAATCAGAAGAGATTAAGCGTCATTACGAGAGCCTTCTGAAACAGCTTCCAAAACCGAAATCTCCAGAAGAAGAAAAAGAAGAAATGTTTCAGGAAATGGTTGTTAAAAGAAGAGTGGAGTCCCATTTGGAGGAAGAAGCCCTCAAGATGTGGGCTACAAAACCGGAGGAAGGTCGATTTAGAAAAACAGGGTGGTTTAGGAAGGAAGAAGACTTAAGAGCACGCGATCGTTTTGTAAAGGAATATATAGATAAAAATTTCGCCGACACATTAAGAGGAGAGCTTGGACTGCAGCCGATGAATAAGAAAAAGTCACTCGGAACTAATTCCGAGTGACTTCTAGCACCAAAAATGTTATTTCTTCTAATTATGTTTTTGCAGTTGTTCTACAATCTCCTTTACACTTCTTTTTTTATTCTTTCCCACATCATTCTTAGGATTACGGTCAATCACCCCTAGTACTTTAAATAACTCTGCCTGGATTTCTCCAAATCTTATCTTGGCTTCCTCTAGTTCCATATTAAAATGGGACTGCAGTTCTTCTATTGCTTTATCTTCAATAAACCAATTAGGCATCAGTTCTTTTGTCCTTCGGAAATACTTGATTAAATGCAGAAGGGGAACACTTTCTTCCGAGGCTGCTGATTGAGAGTCAGCTTCCATTGGCGATGCATTCAGAACAGCCGTTATGTATGCCACAGGATTCTCAATATCTGTTCTTTCCTGAATTTTCTCCATTAGTAAAAGAACATAATCTTGTCCAAATTTCTCCCAATTCTTAATGGTTTTATCTGATATGCTAGTTCCCATCCTCAAACCTAATTTTTTTACTCTAGCAGCAAAGGTGCTTGAAAACTTAAACTCCTCTAAATTTTCTTCAAAAAGTGTTAATTGTTCACTTTTATTTTTCTTAACCGATTGAATAATAAACTTTACTTTTTCTACTTTTCGTCCTGCTTTAATTTCTTCAATCTGGAAAGAGATATCTGTTTTCTTCTCAAGCTCTTTTTGTGCAGGCACTAAAACACGCTGCTTGAAATTCCCGTAGGCTGGATATATATCCTCTGCACCAAGCATTTTTCGGAGCTCACAGAGATAAAACATTCTTTCCTGCAGCCTCTCGTACTGCTTTAACAGTTCATAAAGGCGGATAGCATAAGAACTTTTCAATTTCACTACGTTCTCTAACTTATAACTGGTGAATTCTCTCTTGAGCTCTAAAAGGTAAGGCCTTAAAAAGGGATCAAACCTGATATCGATGGTTCCTTCCGTTTCGTTATAAGCGACATAACTCAGCCAGGAAACCTGGATCACTTTTCTGCTTATCCGAACTTCAAATACCTTTTGCATCAGTTCTTTAGTTATCCTTCTTAACTCGGTATATTTAGGAGTCCCTTTTAACCCAAGGAGGTGTGTAAACTCTTTAATTGGCAATGTATATGTTGTAAAGTCTGAATCGGCCGGGTGAATATTACTGGCCAGGCAAAGTATAATTTTTTGTTCCACTACCCCGAGCTTATAGTTCGCCTCAATAAGCATATTGGACTTGGTGACCAGATTATCTTTGTTCGCCTCGACTTTTTCGGTTAATAGCAAAAAGTTCCCCCCAATCCTCTTATTAGGTTAATTATGCCAAAGAACTTAATATAACAAAAGTTTTTTCTTGTTATATTAAGCACCGAAAAAGTTATGCATGCACCATTTTTGTTATGGTTAGCACCATTTTTGTTATATTTAAAGCACCATTTTTGTTATGGTTAGCACCATTTTTGTTATGGTTAGCACCATTTTTGTTATGGTTAGCACCATTTTTGTTATATTTAGGACCTTCAAACCCTTGGTACCACTGGCTTCATACCCTTCCGAAAACAAGATAAAACAAGATAAAACAAGATAAAATATATATTAGTAAAACAACAAAACAGATCGTGAGAGGTCATAGTTGTATTTAATAGACTTAAACTTACAATAAAAAACGCAAATCATACTAAAAATAAAAACAAAATCAATATCTTTTATATTTATGGTCAAAATTCGCACCATATCCTTATTAGAATAGAAGTTTAGGCCGGCTCCTCCTTTTTTCGTAACCACCAGAAGACCTCGCCCTGCCAAAATACAAGCATGACGAGGTCTTCTGGTACTCTAAAGTCGTCGCAGGCCAAAGACGTATGGATAGAGTAAATTAAATTAAATAAGTTAGTTAGTATGGACTTTTGAGGTTTTGAAAACGAAGAGATAATTGGTTTTTTCTATAAAAAGATCAAAAGCGTCATGGTGAATCCTTTTGTGAGCGATTTGAAGGGTCTTCTAAGAGTTATTATTTTGGGGGGAATAGTTAAGTAAGTAAAGTCAGTTGAAACGCAAACTAGGCCTGCAAAGGGCTTTTAAGCTTAAAGACTTTTTCAGTATTACAACAACGTTTGTTGTATAACAGCATTAATAAAACACTTGTAGAGGGTGCTCCCGTTCAAGTTAATCAATTTAGTGTCCTTGGATTTGACAGCTTCTAACCCAACAGTACCAGGAAATTATCCAATAAGAAGAAATAAAATTCGATTTTAATCGTCTATAAGGTAAGAGAAGGAGGAAGATTATGAACGGAAACAAGATTATTCAAGAATGGTATTCACTCTATGCAGATGATATATATAACTTCCTTATTTATTATTCTAGCAACACAGATGCAGAGGATATTCTTCAAGAGGTGTTTATAAAGGCTCTAAATAATCTGGAGAACTTTGAATGGAACTCGAACCCAAAAACCTGGTTAATCAAAATAGCACGTAACACAGCGATTGACCAATCTAGACGTTTAAGCCGTTTACAATTAATTTTAAAAAAAATAAGAAAAAAGGATGAATATGTTTCTCCAGAAGATATTTTTATTGAAAATGAGGAGATTGCAGAGCTTTATTGTCATATAAACAAACTCCCCCAAAAATATAGGGAAGTGGTGATCCTTAGGGGGATACTAGAACTTAGTGTAACGGGAACTGCTACTGTGACGGGTTGGACCGAAAATAGTATTCGTTTAAATTACCACCGTGCCAAAAAGAAATTAAAGGATTCTTATTTTGAAAGGAGTGTTCTAAGAGATGAATCAGTTTGAAAAAGAATTTAATTTAGATAGCAAGTTTCCACGCTTTAATTTAAGTAACAACAAAAAAGAGAAAATGCTAAATGAAATCATAAGATTTAGTGGAAAAAGGACACTCAAAAAGAAGAAAACCCTTGGGGATTTAAATAGGAAAACTGCAAATTTAATAGCTTTTGCTGCTTCTTTCTTCCTTATGTTTGGTTTATTATTTGGACTTCTTTCTTATCAATCTGCTTCTCTTTATAAAGATGAAAAAGTCATTAGTGATATTAGCGTAGGTATGGAAAAGGCAGCGATTCTTATTATACCTGATACCTTTGAAAGATCGGGAATTAAAACAAGTAAAGAAGCATACGAATTACTGAATAACTACTATAGTGGCTCAGCTTTAGGAGAAGTATTATCTTCATGGGAAGTCCTCCATAAGAAAAACATTAATTATGAAAAGGATATAGAAGGAAAGAAGATAGAGTTTGCAATGGGCTCTCTTAAAGAAGCAGAAGAAGTAGTTATTGAGCATCTTGAAAGAAAAAAAATAAAGGTTAGCTGGTATGATACTATAATAAATAAAAAAGTAACTTTAAAATGTAATTTAGTTGATAAAAGATGGATCATAGATTCAATTAATATTCAAAATAAATAAACTTAAATCTTGTCCCTTCAGAACATCCCTAAACTTGGTTAGGGATGTTTTTTTCTTTAAAAATTAATGGTATATTTTTACTGTTTTTGTTAAAAACTATAAATTTATGGAAAAAATGTTAGTTTATTGTTGTATAGATAAATTACAGGGGAGGAATGGGTTTGAGGAAATTTTTAATGTTGTTGATGTTGGGTCTCTTTTCACTAAGTAGTGGTTTTATTGTCCAAGGGAAAGAAGTTAGGGCTGTAGGTGATAATGAGCTAGATGTTATGAGGGAAACCTATACTTATAAAACCTTAGGAGATTATAAAGTGGATTATTATTACTACTATAATCCGTACACGGGTGAAACTTGGTGCGAGGATTTCGCTGGTTATACTAATTCTGTCCCTAACTATAGCTATTTTAATCCGGATAACCCATATGAAAAAGCTTGTGATTATAATTAAGATGAACTGAATTACAAAAATAACTAGAATTGTAGAAAAATAAAATACAGAGGGTATTAATTGGTCCAATAACAAAGATCCAGCAGCTCCAT
>NZ_JAGGQS010000001.1:0-691 GCF_018613175.1 Bacillus sp. ISL-47
CAGGGTGCTAAAAACAACAATTAGCTTTAACAGAGCATTTTGATTCGAATGTGACATGCGGTTATTTTCATACATTTATAAAAGAAATTTGTTTATTGATTAGAAAAAATACTCATTAACTGAACAATACACCTGCTGGGAACTCTAAGAAAATGAGAAGAGGACAGAAATCAAACAGGAGGGGGCCATGTATGAAATTTACCATCGAGTATATCCCTCTGAACAAGATCAAGCCGGATTTATCGCTGAAAATGACAGAGCGTTTTAAGAGGCTTCAGAGATTAATGTGGGACTGTATGTTTGTTTTGGTGGTCAAAAAGAATCGGAAGGATAATACCTACATGATTGTTAGCGGGCAAGAACGATTGGAATCCCTGAAGAAACACACTAAAAACATTTATGCCCCATGCATTGTTGATAAAAGCGATTCTGCCGGGATCCTATCGTGGTTTTATCGATTGAGGAACAAGCAGCCTCTGGATGACTTCCCCTTAATGCCTGCCAGCTGGTCAATCGCCCGTACCTTTTTAAAACAAGAGCATCGCTTTAAAAACCTTTCCAGGTCTGAGCAAATAAGAGTACTGCGTATCGCTGCACGTTACAAAAAAACGGTGATTTTCGCGATGAGAAACACGGTGGATGAAATGCTAAGAAATCAGAAATAATTTTCCTCTGTTAAATTGGCCTGTTG